>DAIDKO010000083.1 GCA_027450005.1 Rhodanobacter sp.
TCTCTGAGCGAGCGCCATACTGGTGTGCAGTGGGCATCAAGCAATGATCCATGCGCCGGTGGCGCTCAAAGTGGAGCCATCATCTGCGATCCAACGCCGCCACGTAGTTGCGCCATTCTGGCAGAACTGGTCACTGCTCGAGCATGCGGCCCCGCTCCTTCCAGAAAGGGACCAGGTGCAGTCGATCACACCAACGCAGCGGAAGGTGTCGTTACCTGGCGGTTAGGGTTGAACTACCGCCGGGCCATATCGTGGCGTATTTTTGCTGGAATTGGGCGATTGAAAGACCCCTATCCGGCACCAGGGGACGCGCGGCTCGCCTCACAGTGGGCACTCTGCACCAAGGAGCGAATTCCAGCATCCCGCGCATCTCAACCAAAGTCGCTTCCACAAGCACGCAGAAGCTTCACGAGCGTATTCCAATCAACGATTTTGGCTTCCGCCCGATCTCGCCGAGGAATTTCCGGCTCTCTCGCGTTTGGTGTGGTTGACCTTCCGCCGGTCTTGCCATGGCGAGGGTGTTGAGGGCAGGCTTCGGCGATGGAAACACTCTTCACTCAAGCTCTCGGACTCGCCGCGCCGTGGCGCGTGGTCAACGTCGACTTTCAGCAGGCAGCAGGCCGCATCGTGTTCAAGGTGGAGAACACGGCGAAGCGGCTGACTTGTCCGGTGTGCGGTGCCGCCGACCAGCCCATCCACGACCGCCTGCCGCGTAGCTGGCGGCACCTGCACTTCTTCCAGTACCAGGCGTTCATCGAGGCCAACGTGCCGCGCGTGGGCTGTCGGGAGTGCGAGAAGACCACACAGGTCGTAGTGCCGTGGGCGCGTGAGGGAGCGGGGTTCACGGAAATGCTGGAGGCCTTCGTCATCGCGTTGTGCACGCACATGCCGGTGGGCGCGGTGGCGCAGCTGCTGGGTGTGTCCGACGACCGGGTTTGGCGTGTGCTGGACTTCCACGTCAACGCGGCGCGCGCCCGTGAGGACCATGCCGAGGTGCGCCGGATCAGCGCGGACGAGCGCAGCGCGCGCAAGGGGCATCGCTTCGTGACCCTGTTCTGCGACCTGGACGCGCGTCGCCTGCTGTTCGCCACGCCGGGCCGGAATGCCGAGACTTTCAGGGCCTTTGCCGAGGATCTGGCGGTGCACGGCGGCGACGCCGCGGCGATCACCGATGTCAGCCTGGACTTGGGCGCGGCCTACCAGGCGGGCACGCGCGAGCACTGTCCGAACGCCAAGGTCAGCTTCGACCCGTTCCACGTGGTGGCACTGGCCAACGAGGCGCTCGATCAGGTGCGGCGCGCCGAGGTCAAGCAGGTGGGCGACTTGAAGCACATCCGCTGGGGCACGCTCAAGGACGCGGCGGACTGGACGCGCAAGCAGATCGACCAGATGCACTGGCTGCAGCGCACGAATCTGCAGACCGCGCGCGCGTGGCGGCTCAAGCAGGCACTGCGCCAGGTGTTCGCCTGCGGCAGCGACATCGCGCAGGCCACGACGCTACTGGACAGCTGGATCAGCTGGGCCAGACGCTGCCGGCTGGCACCGTTCAAGCGGCTCGCCACCACCATCAAGAAGCACCGCGACGGCATCCTCGAACACTTCCGTTCCGGGCTCAGCAACGGCTTTGCCGAAGGGCTCAACGGCCGCATCCAGGCAGCCAAAGCACGTGCTCGCGGTTACGGCACCGACCGTCACCTGATCGCCATCTGCTACCTGATCTGCGCCAAGCTCAAGCATCTGCCGAAAAACCCTTGGGTGCATGCGCCCCAACAGGCAGCGGCGTAAAGATCAACCACACGAATCGAGAGAGAGCCACAATTGGCCTAAGACGCCCCCAAATCATCCCGCCTAGTCGGGGCCGTTAACCACGGTAAGTCCTGCTGGCGGGCACTGCGGGCGTTGTAATTGGGGGTGAGGCATGCCTGACGATTTTTTACATGGTGCGGTCATGGTGCTTGAGCCCAGCCTGGCTGTGGTATTCGCAAGTCACGAGGCCCGGTCGCTTTTGCTTAGCGAAGCCGATTGCGTCGAATCTGACCCGATGTGGTTCCATGACCGTCTTGGCGATGAGTCGCGTGCGTCCCTGCAGTTTGTTATGGCACGGGATCCGGGGAGCTGGCCCAAAAAAACCATCCATCTCGTCATGCGAATGGGCTTCTCGCTCCCCAACGCTCGCAAGGTGTTTATCGAACTGATGCAGCGAGACGTGAATGGTGTCTGGCTGGCTCGGCTCCGCAGCACGCCCCATTTCTTTTCGCATCAGTCGCCGTTGATCGATCCAAGCCTGCTGTTCGAGAATATGACTACGGGCTTCGCACTGCATGAAATCCTCACCGACGAGTGCGGTGCGCCTGTGGACTACCGCTTCGTACAGGTCAATCCCGCCTACGAGGCCCTAACTGGATTGCGCGCTCAGGATCTGATCGGACACCGTGTGCTGGAAATTCTTCCTGGCACCGAACCATACTGGATTCATGCCTTTGGTGAGGTAGCCCTAGGGGGCGCAGCCCGAGAGCTTGAGAACTATTCCTCCGAACTCGATCGGTGGTACCACGTGCGAGTGTTTTCACCAAAGCACGGCAGTTTCGCGGTACTAATTGCTGACATCACCAAACGCAAGCACCTAGAACTTGCGGTCACTCGAAGCGAGCGTTTATTTCGTGCAGTTTTCGAGCAGGCACCGGCCTGCGCCGCGCTGGTTCGTTTTGGCAAACTGTATACGGTGAACTCCGCCTTCGTGCAGGCTTTTGGCTACGGGCATGCCAGCGAACTGGATGGGGCCGACATGCTTGGCTTGCTCGATTCCGCGCAGCATGCCGCCGTACTCGGGCAAATGCACTGTCTAAGTGGACAGCCACCGCCGGCTCCATCACTTCAAACCCGAGGGATGCGAGCTGATGGCAGAACCTTTCCTATTCGCCTGTCGCTGAGCCAAGTGCAAGTTGAGGTGGACAAGGACGCGGAGCCCACGTATCTGATGATCGGCATCGATCTGTCTGAGCGTGAGCAGCACGAGCATGCAATCGCGCACCTTACAAACCATGATGCGTTGACTAACCTACACAACGCCCGCGCCTTCGAGGGGGCTGTGGCTTGTGCGGGCGAACGCAGTGCAGCCCAAGGCGACTTTGCCTGCATTGCGCTTCTGGAACTCGAAGGAATGGCCGCTATCAACGAGGGGCAAGGGCGCTCTGTGGGCGATGAATTCCTACGCGGATTCGCGCAGCGCCTGCGCGCATGCACTGGTGAACAGGCTGTCCCGGCTCGCATCGAAAATGCTCGTTTTGGCGCGTTACTGCAAGTTAAAGCTGTAGATGCGATTGATATGGCGAAGGCTGTTGAAAGTGCGCGTGAGCAGGCGCTGACACTGCGGGCAGCGATCGGCGAGGCTCAGCTCGTCGCAGGCAAGCTTGTGCCTGTTCGCACTTCGCTGGGAATAGTAGTCTTCCAAGGCTCAGAAATCCCTGCGCAAGAACTTGTGCGGCGAGCGGCCATAGCTGCTCGCTATGGCCGCCAAGACTCCGCAGAGGGTATCGGGACCTTTGAGCTTTGGATGCTTGACGCCATCGTACGGCGCCACGCTACGGAGACTGCGCTGCGTGAGGCCATTGGGAACGAACAATTTTGCCTGCACTATCAATTGCAGGTTGACCATGAGCGCCGAGCGATCGGTGCCGAGGCCCTCCTGCGATGGCAACATCCGGAGCAGGGGCTGCTGGGGCCTGGATGCTTTCTGGACTTAGCGGAACAGTGTGGCCAGCTTGACGCACTGGGACGCTGGGTTTTTCGCTCTGCCTGTATGGATCTCCAGATTTTGGCGGGTACGGAGCTCGCCCCACACCGGCTGCTCCCATTGTCGGTGAACGTTACCGCAAGCGAATTCCATCGGGAGGACTTCTTGCCGAGGGTGTCGCAGATCCTTAGGTCGACAGGCGCCAACCCTGAATCGATCAAGCTCGAGTTGACTGAGGGCATGTTGCTCAGTAACTCCGATAACACGATACGTAGCATGAACCTGCTCAAAGAGTTGGGCTTCCAGCTGTCGCTGGATGACTTTGGGACAGGTTTCTCATCTTTGGCGTATCTGCGACAGTTCCCCTTTGATGAAATCAAGATCGATCAGTCCTTCGTCCGCGCGCTTGAGACTGACAGTCAGACGCGCGCCATTGTTGCCGCCATTATCAATCTAGCAGAGAAGCTTGGTATGCAGGTAATCGCGGAAGGCGTCGAGACTGACGCGCAATGGCAGATTTTGATGGAGAGCGGTTGCCGTCAGTTTCAGGGGTTCTTAATTGCCAAGCCTCAGCCGCTGCAGGACGTGTTGGAGCAACTGGCGTCGACGTGTGGCTGAAGTTTTTCTCGGACTGACCCACCCCCGGAAAACCGGGCCAATCTAAAGTAGAGACTTCGTGCCGCATGAATCGCCCCGGCTTACGATCAAGCGCCTCTGCTGGCAACTGCGCGGCGACTGATCGCTGACGCCACCCGCGGTGGGCTTAGGCTGTGGGAGGCGCGTCCGGCGTAGGGTGGCGCAGCAGCCGCGCCAGCACCGGCGGCGTGACGATCGCGGTAAGCAGCGACATCGCTACGATGATCGCGTACACGCGGTTGTCGAATACGCCGGCGGCAAGGCCGAGGCTGGCGATCACCACGCCCACCTCGCCGCGCGGCACCATGCCGAAGCCCACGATGGCAGCGCTACGCCGGCCCAGCGACAGCGCGCCCAGCCCGCCACCGACCAGCTTGGCCACGATGGCGATGACGGTGACGATCAGCAACGTCCACAGCGCATCTGTGCTGGCTAGCTCGTGCAGGTCGATCTTGCTGCCGGTGACTACGAAGAAGAACGGCGTGAGCAAAGCCAGCAGCGGCTGCACCTGCTGCTCCAACAAGTGCTGCTGGCGCGTTTCGGAGGCGACCATGCCGGCAAGGAAGGCGCCGATGATGGCGGCGAGGCCTAGCAGCGTGGAGACGTAGGCGAGGCCCAGGCAAAGCGCCAGCGCGATTAGCAGCGGCGATTGCGCATGGCGCGGCTTGTCGAGCCAGCTCGAGTTCCAGCGCATCACCCGCGCGCCGCCCCAGCCGACCAACGCGATGAAGCCGGCCGCCTCGCACAGCACCAGCAGCAGGTTGCCCGGGTGGATGCCGCCGCCGCCCTGCAGCGAGACCACCACGCCCAGCAGCAGCATCGCGAGGATGTCGTCGATCACCGCGGCCCCGAGGATGACGCGGCTTTCCACGCGCTGCAGTGCGCCCAGCTCCTGCAGCACGCGCGCGGTGATGCCGGCCGAGGTGGCCACGAAGGCGGCGGCAACGAACATGGATTTGTCCCAGTCGAAGCCGCTGCCGTGCGCCCACAACGTGCCCATGCCGAACGGCACCAGCACGCCGATCACGCCGACCAGCAGGGCGGCCTTGCCGACTTTCTTGAGGTCCTCCAGCCGCGTCTCCAGGCCCACCGAGAACAGCAGCAGCACCACGCCGATCTCCGCCAACACGTCCAATGGCGTGCCGGAGGCGATCTGGTCGGGTGCGATCCAGCCGAGCAGCGAAGGGCCGACCACGCAGCCGGCGGCGATTTCACCCACCACGCCCGGCAACTTCAGCCGTTGCGCGATCTCACCGCCGACCTGGGCGGCGACGAACACGATGAACAGGGTGAGCAGGATGTCGTTGGCGTGATGCATGCAATCCATGCTACACGGCGCGCGCTCAATGTGCGGCGGACAGCGTCTCGGCCGGGCGATCCGGGCGCAGCCGGCCGAACACGCGGCTGGCGGCGGCGGTGACCGCGGCCAGCAGGATCACGGTCCAGCGGAACGCGACCACGAAATCCTCGGGCGCATACCCGCGCAGCAGCACCTGCATCAGCAGCGTGGAAAGCGCGATGCCGAAGCTCATCGCGAGGTATTGCACGGTGGAGGCCATCGACGAGGCCATCGAGGCATGTTTGATGTCCAGGTCGTTGAAGATGAGCGTGTTCATCACGGTGTACTGTAGGCCGGCGCAACATCCATAGGCAAAGGTGAACAGGGCGATCAGCCAAGCCGGCGTGGTCGGCCCGTACAGCGCGAATGCAGCCAGCAGCACCGCCAGCAGCGAGGTGTTGCCCAGCAGCAGCCGGCGATAGCCGAAGTGCGCCAGCGCGCGGTTGACCGCCCACTTCGCGGCGATCGAGCCCAGCGCCTGCGGCACCATCATCAGGCCTGCCGCCAAGGGCGACCAGCCGCAGCCCACCTGAAGGAACAGCACCAGCAGCAGGAACATGCCGGAGATGCCGAGCCGCGTGGAGAGGCCGCCGGCCAGCGCCACCCACACGCTGCGCACCCGCAGCAGGGAGAGGTCGGCCACCGGATGTGCGGTGCGCCGGCTGTGCCACACGTAGGCGATGCCGAGCAGCACCGCGATGCCGCTGCAAGCAGCCATTTCGGCCCACGGCACCGGGCTGCCGCCGGCCAGTTCAGACGCGGCGAGCAGCAACGCGGAGGCCACGGCGAACAGCAGGAAGCCCAGGATGTCGAAACGGTTGGCGCGTTCCAGCCGGTACTCCGGCATGTCGCGCCGGTTCATCCAGACGCCGGCGATCGCCACCGGAACGTTGATCAGGAAGATCAGCCGCCACGAGGTGTATTCCACCAGCGCACCGCCGAGCAACGGCCCCAACACCGAGCCGAGCAGGCCGAAGGTGGCGACCGTGCTCATCGCGCCGACGAATTCCCGCCGGTCGATGCTGCGCGCCAGCACGTAGCGCCCCACCGGCATCAGCGCGGCGCCGCCCACCCCCTGCAGCACGCGCGCGGCCACCAGTTGCGGCAGCGTCTGCGATAGCCCGCACAGCAGCGAGCCGACACCGAACAGCACGATGGCGACGCCAAATACCCGGCGCGTGCCGAAGCGGTCGCACAGCCATGGCGTGGTCGGAATCAGCACGGCCAGCGTCAGTACGTAGCTGGTCAAGGCGCTGCGCATGCCCAGCGGCGTTTCCTTCAGCGCGTCGGCCATTGCCGGCACCGCGGTGTTGACCACGGTGGAGTCCAGCGCCTGCATGAAGAACGCCGCTGCCACCAGCCACAGCAGGCCGCGGTAGCGTACGAGCGAGGAGGTCGCAGGAGCCGCGGCCTCGGCGGCCGATGCGGCGGCAGCGGCTTCGGGGGTGGGCTCGGTGGCGTGCGGGGACATCGCACGCATGATAGCTGCTGCGGCAGCTTTCCCTTCGCCGCGCCGCGATGCAGAGTCAGCCCCGTTTCATCGTCGGCCTAGGGATGGGGCTTGAAGCGGTGCACGAAGCCCACCCGGAAGCCGCCCGGCAGCCAGCCGATGATCAGCGGCGATTGCCGGCGCGTTGCCCAGATGCCCACGCCGGCGCCCAGCGCGGCGCCCGCCAGCACGTCGGTCTGCCAGTGGCCGTGTGTCTTCATGCGCGCCACCGCGTCGTAGGTCGGCAGCAGCGCCAGCGCGTAGACCGCGGGGTGCTCCTGGCCGTAGTTGGCGATGAACGGTGTCACCGCGGCGCTGATCGCGGTGACCTCGCCGCTGGGGAAGCTCTGTGCGTGGATGCCCTTGAAGAAGCGGTTCGGATCGGAAGTCTGCGAAGGGCGTTCGCGCTGGAAAGTGTACTTCAGCGCCTGTGCGCCAAGGCCGGAGATCGTCATCGCGTCCACCGAGCGCCAGAAGGTGTCGCCGAGCTTGTCCCGGTCGCCGAAGGCCAGCGCACCGCCACCGACGGCGAGGATGCTGCCGTACATGAGTGTGAGCTGGTTGCTGCGCTTCCAGATACCGCTGTTGTCGTAGTGCAGGCGGTTGTCGATGCCGAGCGGGCCGCCGCCGGCGAGGGCAGGGGCGGGCAGCGTGAAGGCGAGCAGCAACAACGCGTAACGTCGGATGCGCATGGGGTGCCTCCCTTGCGACCCGTAGGCGAGGCCGCAGCGGCGACATTCTATGCCTACCGGCCTTCGGCTTGCTCACTTCGGACGTCCGTCGCGACGCGGGGATCGCTAAACTCCCCCCATGAGCGATTCCCACACTCCCGCAAGCCGCGCCGCCGACCTGCGCGAACGCATCGAACAGGCCAACTACCGCTACCACGTGCTGGACGACCCGGAGATTTCCGACGCCGAGTACGACCGCCTGCTGCGCGAACTCGAGGCGTTGGAAGCCGCGCATCCCGAATTGGCCTCGCCGGATTCGCCCACCCGCAAGGTGGGTGCGCGCGCCAGCGGCGGCTTCGCCGAGGTACGCCACGCGATGCCGATGCTGTCGCTGTCCAATGCCTTCGAGCAGCAGGTCGATGCCGGCCAGGATGACGACGAGCGTACGCGCTTCCACGAGGTGGCCGAGTTCGAGCGGCGCATCGAGCACACGCTGCATCGCTCCGCACCAGTATTCTCGGTGGAGCCCAAGCTGGACGGCCTGGCGATCAGCCTGCGCTACGAACACGGCCGCTTCGTGCAGGGCGCCACCCGCGGCGACGGCGAGACCGGCGAGGATGTCACCGCCAACCTGCGCACCGTGCGGGCGATCCCGCTCAGGCTGCGCGGCACCGGCTGGCCCGAGGTACTTGAGGTGCGCGGCGAGGTGATCATGCTGCGCAAGGACTTCGAGGCCTTCAACGCGCATGCCCGCGCACGCGGCGAGAAGACACTGGCCAACCCGCGCAACGGCGCGGCCGGCTCGCTGCGTCAGCTCGACCCGGCGATCACGGCGAAGCGCAAGCTGAGCTTTTACGCTTATGCGGTGGGCATAGTGGAAGGCGGCGAGCTGCCGGCCACGCACTCGGCTACCCTGAAGCAGTTGCGCGAGTGGGGTTTTCCGGTGTCGCCCGAGGTGTCCACGGCGCAGGGCTTCGCGGGGTTGATCGCTTATTTCAAGCGCATCGGCACGAAGCGCGAGCGCCTGCCGTACGACATCGACGGCGTGGTCTACAAGCTGGACGACTACGCAGGCCAGCGCGCGATGGGCTTCGTGGCGCGTGCGCCGCGCTGGGCCATCGCGCACAAGTTTCCCGCGCAGGAGCAGACCACCACGGTCGAGGCGATCGAGATCCAGATCGGCCGCACCGGCGCCGCCACGCCGGTGGCGCGGCTGGCGCCGGTGCAGGTGGCCGGGGTCACCGTCACCAACGCCACCCTGCACAACGCCGACCAGGTGGCGCGGCTGGACGTGCGGGTCGGCGACAGCGTGATCGTGCGCCGCGCCGGCGACGTTATCCCCGAAGTGGTCCGCGTGGTGCCCGAGCAGCGATCGCCGCATACCCGGCCGTGGCACATGCCGGCGGAATGCCCGGTATGCGGCTCGGCGCTGCTGCGCGAGGAGGGCGAGGCGGCGTATCGCTGTTCCGGCGGCCTCGTCTGCGCCGCGCAGCGCAAGGAGGCGCTGATCCACTTCGCCTCGCGCCGGGCGATGGATATCGACGGCCTTGGCGATCGCTACGTCGATGCGCTGGTGGATTTCGGCTACGTGCAGACGCCGGCCGACCTCTACCGGCTCACGCTGGACGATTTCCTGGAGATGAAGCGCCGTGCGGATGAGCGCGATGGCACCACGCCCGAGACCGTGAAGGCCGGCAAGATGGCGACGAAGTGGGCGGAGAACCTGCTCGACGGCATCGCCGCCAGCAGGAACACCACGCTGGCCCGTTTCCTGTTCGGGCTGGGCATCATGCACATCGGCGAGAGCACGGCGAAGACGCTGGCCGCATGGCTGGGCCGGCTGGAGTTCGTGCGCAGCATGCCGGCGCCGGTGTTGCGCACGCTGCCGGACATCGGCAACGAGGTAGCCGCGTCGATCGCCGGCTTCTTCGATCAGCCCGGCAACCAGCAGGTGGTCGATGCCCTGCTTGCCGCGGGCATCCGCTTTGGTGACGATGGTGCTCCCTCATCGAGACTGCGCGAGCGGCTGAACCTTGCGGTGCTGCTGGACATGGCGCACGTCAACAAGCTGGGTCCCAAGAGCACCGCGCTGCTGGCTGCGCAGTATCCGACGCTGCAGCATCTGCGGGATGCTGGGCAGGCGCAGTGGATCGTTGCCGGTTTGCCGCAGGCGGCGGCGATCAATCTCGACGGGTACCTGGCCGACGCCGCGCAGTTGGCGGCCCTGTGCGAGGCCGAATCGGCGATGCAGCGGCTGCTCGAAGCCATTCCGCCATCGGCGGCATCGGCCAGCCTGCCGCTGGACGGCCAGACCGTGGTACTCACCGGTACGCTGCCGACGATGAGCCGCGACCAGGCGAAGGAAAAACTCGAAGCGCTGGGCGCGAAAGTCGCCGGCAGCGTGTCGAAGAAGACCAGCTTCGTGGTGGCCGGCGCGGAGGCCGGCTCCAAGCTCCACAAGGCCAACGAGCTCGGCGTGCCGGTGTGGGACGAGGCGCAGTTGCTTGAGCTGCTGGCCAGGCACGGAGCCGCATCGTGACCAGGCCGGACCTGCACGAAGCACTGCAGCTGCGCGCCCGCCTGTATGCACTGATCCGCACCTTCTTCGCCGGGCGCCAGGTGCTGGAGGTTGAGACGCCGATCCTCTCGGCGGCCGGCAACACCGAGCCGAACATCGAGAGCTTCAGCACGCAGTTCAGTGGCCATGCCGACGCCGGCGCGCGCGAGCGCTGGCTGCGCACCTCGCCCGAGCATGCGCTGAAGCGCATGCTCGCGGCCGGCGTGGGCGACTGCTTCGAGCTGGGGCGGGTGTTCCGCAACGGTGAGGCGGGCGGGCGGCACAATCCCGAGTTCAGCATGCTGGAGTGGTACCGGGTGGGCTGGGACCACCGCCGGCTGATGCACGAGACCATCGAACTGGTGGAGGCCGCGCTGGCGATGCTGGGTCGCCGCGCCGAGGTGCTGATCGAGGGCTACCGCCAGCTGTTCATCGACGAACTGGGGCTGGACCCGGCGCATGCGCCGATTGACGCGCTGCGCGCGCCGCTGGCGGAGCAGGGCATCGACCCCGCGGGATTGACCCGCGACGACTGGCTGGACCTGCTGCTCACCCACAAGCTGCAGCCGGCGTTTCCGCGCGACCGCATCACGGTGATCCACGACTACCCGGCCAGCCAGTGTGCGCTGGCGAAGGTGCGCCCCGGCGACCCGCCGCTGGCCGAGCGTTTCGAGTTGTACCTGGGGCCGTACGAGCTGGCCAACGGCTACCACGAGCTCAACGACGCGGCGGAGCAGCGCGCACGCTTCGAGCGCGACAATGCGCGTCGTCG
>DAIDKO010000084.1 GCA_027450005.1 Rhodanobacter sp.
CTCACCACAGATCATCGTTACGCGGAGCAGTCGTTTGGACAAGAACATGAAAATCCTGGTGGTGGATGACTTTTCCACCATGCGGCGCATCGTCAGGAACCTGCTGGTGGAGCTTGGCTTCACCAACACCCTGATCCAGGAAGCCGACGACGGTCACAACGCGCTCACCATGCTGCGGGCCCAATCGTTCGACCTGGTGGTCACCGACTGGAACATGCCAAACATGACCGGCATCGACCTGTTGCGTGCGATCCGTGCCGAACCATCGCTCAAGGGTTTGCCCGTGCTGATGGTGACGGCCGAGAACAACCGCGACCAGATCATCGCCGCTGCCCAGGCCGGCGTGAACGGTTACGTGGTCAAACCCTTCACCGCGGCCACCTTGGAGGAGAAGCTCACCAAGATCTTCGAGCGCATTGCCGCCAGCGGAGCCAAAGCATGAACACCCTGATTTCCCTCGCAAGCGACGAGAGCCTGCCGTCCGAACTGCGCAACCTGCTGAACAGCCCGGAGGGACCCGCCTTCGAGCACGCGCTGGACACCATGGTGCGCCAGCGCGAGCAACATCTGTTCCGGGCGCTGGGTCAGCTGGCGCGCGAACTGCACGATGCCGTGCGCCGCCTTGGCAGCGAGCTCGCACAGGAAGGAGTGCCCGACATCGTGGCCGATGCGCGACAGCACCTGCAGGACGTGTTGGAAATGAGCGCGAATGCGGCCAATCGCAGCATCGATTTTGCCGAGCGGCTGCGACCCCAGGCCGATGCGCTGGCACATCGCGCCGACGACGTCCTCGAGCGCGCGGGCGGCGACGAGTTCGTCGCCGGTTTCGCGCGCGACGCCGGCGGCTTCGCCCAAAGCTGCCGTGCCGGCCTAGCCGACATGGTGGTGGCGCAGTCCTGGCAGGATCTCTCCGGCCAGCGCATCAAGAAGGTGTCCGCATTTATCGGTACGGTCGAGACCTCGTTGCTGGAACTGGTCCGTCTCACCGGCGCGCTGGCTGGCGTCGAGGCTCCGGTTGACGTGGCCAAGGTCACCAGTCAGGAGGACGCCGACCGGCTGCTCAGCGAATTCGGTTTCTAAGGGGACTTCGGTGCAGTGAACGCGGATTTCGACAACGAGCTGCGCCAGGATTTTCTGGTCGAAGCGGGCGAGCTCGTTGAGCGCCTGGGTGAACAACTGGTGGGACTGGAAGCGGCGCCGGGCGACGGTGAACTGCTCAACGCTGTGTTCCGCGCCTTCCATACCGTGAAGGGTGGTGCCGGTTTCCTTGCGCTGGAGCCGATGGTGCAGCTATGCCACCACGCCGAGGACCTCCTCAACCAGGCCCGAAACGGTGCCCTCACCCTCGACGCCAGTTACATGGATGCGCTGCTGCAGACGCTGGACCGGCTGGTCGAGATGATGGCTGCGCTGGCTGCCGGCGAGGCCCTGGCGATGCCGCCCCCTGGACTGCTCAAGGCGTTGTTGCCGCGCGGCGGGGTGGCTGCCGTGCCAGCCCCTGCGCCTGCGCCGCTTCCGGCGTCGCCGATGGCTACCGAGGCGGATGGCGGCACCATCGACGACAGCGAGTTCGAAGCGTTGCTCGACAGTCTCTACGGCACGGCCGCGCCGGGCACCATCGAGCCAGCTGCAGTGCCGGTTGCCGCGGCACCTGCACCCGCCGGAACCATCGACGACGACGAATTCGAGGCGCTACTCGATACGCTGCACGGCAAGGCCGGCCTGCCGGGTAACACTGCGCCGCCACCCACGCCGGTTGCCGCATCGGGACCCGCGCCGGCTGCACCGCCCGCACCGCGACCGACCGCTGCGCCGCCCGCCGCCGAGACAACGGTACGCGTGGACACGTCACGGCTGGACCTGCTCGTCAACCACGCCGGCGAACTGGTGCTGGCGCGCAACCGCCTGCTCAGCCTCGCCGCGCGTCAGGGAAGTGAGGCACTGGCTGCTGCTGCCGGCGAGCTGGATCGCATCACCGATGAGTTGCAGGGCGCGGTGATGGGCATGCGCATGCAGCCGGTGGGGCGCCTGTTCCAGCGCTTCCCACGGATCGTGCGCGACCTCGCACGCCAGTTGGGCAAGGAAGTCGAGCTGGTGCTGGAAGGCGAGGGTACCGACCTCGACCGCAGCTTGGTCGAAGCACTGGCCGATCCGCTAATCCACCTTTTGCGCAACGCGCTGGACCATGGCGTAGAGCAGCCGGCCGATCGCGAGCGCGCCGGCAAACCGCGCAAGGGTCGCGTGGTACTGGCGGCCAGCCAGCGCGGAGAGCGCATTGTCATCACCGTGTCTGACGATGGCCACGGCATGGATCCGGAGATCCTGAAGCGCAAGGCGGTGGAGAAGGGCGTGATCGACGCGGCGCAGGCCGCGCGGCTATCCGAAACCGAGTGCTACGAGCTGATCTTCCGCCCCGGATTCTCGACCGCCGCCATCGTGTCGGACATTTCCGGCCGCGGCGTGGGCATGGATGTGGTGAAGACCCGCGTCACCGAGCTGGGGGGCACGCTCGCGGTTCATTCGCGCCAGGGCCATGGCAGCGAACTGGAGCTGGCCGTGCCGTTGACACTCGCCGTGGTGCGTGTGCTCATGGTGCGGGTGGGTAACCGCCTCCTGGCCTTGCCACTGGGCAACGTCGAAGAGGTTTTCGAGCTGGGCCCGGGCCAGGACAGCCTGCTCGACGGTCGCCTGGTGGCGCGCCACCGCGGCCGTGCGCTGCCACTGGTGGACATGGTCGCCTGGGCCGGCGTGGCGGCGGAAACGACGCGCCACGTCGCCGTGCTGCACATCGGCCACCAACGGTTGGGCAGCTTGGTGCACGAGGTGCTCGGCCGTGAGGACGTCATCGTCAAGCCACTCGGCCACCTGTTCGCCGGCGTGCCCGGCGTGGCCGGTGCCACGGTCACCGGCGACGGCCGGCTGGCTCTGGTGATGGACCTGGCCGGCTTGGCCGAACGTGCCGCGAAATCCGTCGGTCCGCTGGCACAGGCTGGTTGAGAGCCTGCTCATGGACTTGATCAGCATCATCGGCACGGTACTAGCCTTTCTGGTACTCATCATCGGCACCATCCTCAAGGGATCCACCGTTGGCGCGCTATGGAACGACGGCGCGTTCGTGATCGTGATTTTCGGCACCACGTCGGCGCTGTTGCTGCAGAACCAGGGCGGTGTGCTCAAGCACGCACTGAAGATGGTGAAGATGGTCTACCGGCCGCCGCAGCACCGTCCTGAGGACCTGATCAGCCGGGTGGTGGGCTGGAGCGAGATCTCGCGCCGTCAGGGCCTACTCGGGCTGGAGCCGCAGATCGATGCCGAGTCCGATCCGCTCGTCAGCAAGGGCCTGCAACTGCTGGTTGACGGTGGCGAGCCAGAGGCGATTCGCAGCGTGATGGAGGTCGAAATGGAAACCCGCGAGGCCATCGACTTGGCGGGCGCCAAGGTGTTCGAAAGCGCGGGTATCTTCTCGCCCACCATGGGGATTCTCGGCGCGGTGATGGGGCTGATGGCGGTTATGCAGAACCTGGCTGATCCCAGCAAGCTGGGCCACGGCATCGCCGCGGCCTTCGTGTCCACCATCTACGGCGTGGGCCTGGCCAACCTGTTCATGCTGCCGATGGCGGCGCGACTCAAAAGCATGGTCCACAAGCAGACCCGTATGCACGAGATCCTGATCGAGGGATTGGTGTCGATCGCCCAAGGCGACAATCCGCGCCAGATCGAGGCGCGCCTGCAGGGCTACTTGTCGTGAGCCGCAAGCACAAGCACGAGGAACACCTGAACCACGAGGCTTGGGCCATCCCCTATGCGGACCTGATCACGCTGCTGCTGGCGTTCTTCGTGGTGATGTACGCCGTTTCCGTGGTCAACGCCGGCAAGTACAAGGTGCTCTCCGAATCGATGGTCGAGGCATTCAACGGCTCCAGCCACGCCATTGCACCGCTGCCAGACACCAAGGCGAAGCCGCACAACATCGACCCGACCATCGCTTCGCCGGAGGGCAAGGCGGGTGCGGTGGCGGTGGTGTCCGTGCCGATCCCGCGGCATCCCGTCGCGCTGCAGGGCGGCAATGGCCGCAATATCGGCGCCGGTTCCGGCAAGGACACGCTCAAGCGCATCGAGTCCGAGGTGCGCAAGGCGCTGCAGCCGCTGATCGACAGCAAACAGGTGATGGTGAGCAACAACCAGCAGTGGTTGGAAATCGAGATACGCACCGACATTCTGTTTCCCAGCGGCGTGGCGCAGTTGTCCACCAAGGCGCAAGCCGTGTTGCACAACCTGGCGGGCGTGCTCTCCCGCTTCAACAATCCGCTGCGTATCGAGGGCTTCACCGACAACGTGCCGATCAGCACCCCGCAGTTCCCGTCGAACTGGGAGCTCTCCGCGGCGCGTGCGGCCAGCGTGGCGCGCCTGTTCATGGATGGCGGCATCGCCCAGGACCGGCTGGGCATCGTCGGCTGGGGCGAGACGCATCCGGTCGCCGACAACAACACCGCAGCTGGCCGCAACGCCAATCGACGCATCCTGGTGGTGGTGATGGGCGAAGGCTCGGCGCCGCAGCGTTCGCAGAGCGACGTCGGCCATATCGACCGTCAGGCAGGCATGGCCGCCACCGTGTCGGCAACCGCGCCGGCGCACAGCGTGCCGGCCGTGCAGGTGCTGCGCTCGACCTCGCCAGTACCCGCGGATACGGCGCGCCGGGCGCCGGCGGCAGCCACCCAGACGCTGCCTACCGCTACCGTGACGCCGGCATCGGCCGCCTCGATGGGCGCCGCGCCTGGCGCCGACCCGCATGCCAAGGACACTCAATGAATACGCCTGCCCTGCAGCGCCATCCGGACGAGGATCGCCACTGGCTGACGTTCCACGTCGGCGCGCAGCTCTATGCCGCGCGACTTTCCGATGTCAGCGAAGTGATCCGCGACGACGAACTCACCCCGGTGCCGGGCTCCGCTCCTGACCTCCTTGGCGTGCGGCATCTGCGTGGTCGCATCGTGCCGGTGATGGACGGGCGTCGCCGGCTCGGTCTTCCTGCGCAACCCGAGGCGGATCCGCTCGGCGTGCGCATCGTGCTGCTGTCGCATGCGGGGCAGGCGCTTGGGCTGAAGGTCGACGCGGTCGGCGAGTTGCTGGACAGCGAGGGCCTGGAAATCGCGCCGCCGCCGTCGGGCAGGCTGGAGCGTGACGACGACCCGGTCAGTGGCGTGCTGCCCTGGCGTGATGGGTTCGTGGTGTTGCTCGACGTGCGCCGCCTTTACCGCCTGAATGGAGACGGTGACCATGTGGCTTGAGCTGGGCATGCTCGCCCTGCTGCTGGTGGCAGTGGGCCAAAGCGTCTTGCTGGTACTTATGTGGCGGCAGTCGCGCCGCTTGCAACGGCGCGTCGATGCACTATGGCAGAACGCAGCCGGTGTCAGCACGGACGTGCCTACCTCGATGCTGGTGACCGCATTGGGGCGCGTCGAACGCAAGCTCGGCCAAGTGGAGCGGCCGGTCCTGCCCGATCGTTCGTGGGAACTGGCCAAGCAGCTGGCACTCGAGGGCGCCGATGCGGAGCAACTGGTGGCGTGCTGCGGGCTATCCAGTGACGAGGCGAAGCTGATCATCGCCATGCGCGCGCCGACCTGAAGTCCTGCCGGGTCTGGCTTGAGCTACTGCTCCGAGGCGGCGTCGTAGACTGCGGCCAGCACCGAGGCGGCCGCGGCGTAGAGCAGCACCGGCACGTCGTCGCGCAGGCGCAGGGCGGCCAGCAAGGCTGCGATCTGCGGGTCGGGATGCAGCGGCAGGCCCATCGCCTGCGCGCGTGCGCGCAGGGCCTCCAGCGACTCCGGCGGCAGGCTCGGCCGGGGCTCGGTGCTGCCCGCCTGGGAGACGCGCAGGCTAACCCGGCGCGGCGTCATGCTGGCGGACGTGTTCAAGCGGTGGCCTGCAACAACACGGCGCTGTAGCGGTTGGGCGGCTCGGGCAGGCCGAGCTGGCAGGTCAGTTGGTCGAGCAGCAGGCCGCAGGCGGCTAAGCGCTGGCGCAGCGCAGTGAACTGGCGTTCCAGAAGGTGCACGGTATCGGATTGCATGGCCCACAGGCGTACCGAGAGTCGTGGCTCGCGCAGTTGCAGCTCGCCCTGGACCGGACCCAGGGCGGGAAGGTCGAGCGCGAAGCCCAAGTTCCAGCCGCGGCTGCCATCGCCATCGTCGACGGTGTATTCCAGTTGCACCTGCAGGACATCGTTGCCGCCCTCGCCGTGCATGGGGATCTCGATCATCCAGGCCGGCAGCGGGCCGGTGCCGGACTCCAGCTGTGCCACTTCGATGCGTGCTAGCGCGGCATGCACCTCACCTTGCAGGCGGCCGAGCAGGGGCGTCACGTCCTCCGTCGCCAGCTCCGGCAGCAGTGCGCGCGGCTGCGCCTGCAGGCCACGCTGCAGCAGCGGCGGCGCGGTTTCGCCGGCGTTCTGTGCGGCCCCCGGCGGCATCGGTGCGCGGCTGTCCAGCGCGGCGGCGAGGCGCAGCAATGCTGCCTTCCAGTCGTCCTGCAGGGCAGGCGGCGGCTGCCCCAGCGAGCGGGCCAAGGTGGATTCGAGGAACAAGCCACTGTGTCCGATGGCTTCGCGCAAGCCCTCGCCGCGGGTGATATCTGCCGGACTGCGCAGGGCCTGTTCCAGCGAGGCCAGTGCGCTGCGCAGGTCCGGCGGCAGCTGGCGCAGCATCGGGCGCTGCGCCAGCGCCTCAAGCGTGGCCAGCAACGGCGCGTAGCCGTTTTGCTGCGGCAGGCTCTCGCGCAGTGCGCGCTGAAGGGCAGCGTCGGCCGGTGGCGTGAGCATTTCCAGTTGGGGTCGGGTCCCCAGGCTGAGCACGCGGACCTGGAATTGCGCGGGGAGCTGCGCGCTGACCACGTCCGCCTCGACGGTCAGGCTGCCGATCTGCAGTATCTGCAGCCCCTGCGGGCTCACGCCAAGCGGTCGCGCGGACAGCACGGTGCCGATCCGCCAGCTTGGCGCTGCCGTGCCGGCGGCGGCGCCTGCCCAGGTCAGGGCGGCGAGGCTTGTCGGCTGGATGATCAAACTGGCACCTGCATGGGCGTATGGGCCTGAACCGGCTAATCGGTTAGAGGATCGGCGGCGTCTCGACGAACTTTAGAGCCTAAAGCGGCTAGGGTGCTGGCCGATAAGCCTGCAGTCAGCGCCGGTTGGCGCGCATGGGGTGAGGGAATGGCCGGCAAGCGGGCAGCAAGACACGACGAAGGACAGGCGGTAGGCAAGGTAGCGACCGTGGTGTTGCCGGCGGACTGCCGCATCGCCGCGCAGGCGGCCCTGCAGGCGGAACTGGCGCAGGCGCTGCAAGGCGGCGCGATCGAACTCGATGGCAGCCAGGTGGAGCGCGTGGATACCGCCGCGCTGCAACTGCTGGTGCTGTTGCGCCGGGCGCTGGACGGTTGCAGCGGCACGTTGGCCTGGCGCGGCAGCAGTGCCGCCCTTAACGATGCGGCCGGCCTGCTCGGTCTGGCGCGGATTCTGGAACTGCCGGCCGTCGGGCCGGCCTAACTGAGGTAGCAGCATGGCAAAGATCCTGGCGGTAGACGATTCGGCATCGATGCGCGGCATGGTGGCCTTCACCCTGCGTGGCGCGGGCCACGAAGTGACCGAGGCCGAGAATGGGCAATTGGCACTGGAAGCAGCCAGCACCGATGCGTTCGACTTGGTGCTGGCCGACGTCAACATGCCAGTGATGGATGGCATCGCCATGGTGCGCGCGTTTCGCGCCAAGCCCGAGTACCAGGGCGTGCCGATCCTGATGCTCACCACCGAGTCGAACACCGAGAAGAAGATGGAAGGCAAGGCCGCCGGCGCCACTGGATGGCTGGTCAAGCCATTCGATCCCGAGCAGTTGCTGGCGACCGTCAAGCGCGTGCTGGGCTGAGGGTCGCGTCCATGGCCGCGGTCGACTTGACTCAGTTCCATAAGACCTTCTTCGAGGAGAGTGTGGAAGGCCTCGATGCCATGGAGGCCGCGCTGTTGGCGCTGGACTCGGGTTCGACCGACCACGAGCTGGTGCACACCATTTTCCGTGCGGCGCATTCCATCAAGGGCGGCGCAGCAACGTTTGGGTTTACCGACGTCGCCGCGTTCACCCATGTGGCCGAGTCGCTGCTGGAAGAGGTCCGTAGCGAGCGCCGGGTCGTGGACGCCACACTGACGGACCTGTTGCTGCGATCGGTCGACTGCATGCGCGCAATGCTTGACCGCACCGCGCAGGGCCAGCCCGCCGCTGATGCCAATAGTGAGGCGTTGCGTGTCGAACTGGCGCAACTGGTTGAAGGTAAGACCGCCGCGGTAGCCGTGGCGACCAAGTCCAAAGCCGAGGTGGTAGCGGGCTGGGACATCCGTTTTGTCGCGAGGCCACATTTGCTGCAGACCGGCAACGAGCCGCTGCGTCTGTTCCGCGAATTGCAGCAGCTCGGCAGGTTGGAGGTGCTGCGCGCCTTCATCACCGATGCCGCGCCCGCGGAGTTCGCCGCGATCGATCCCGGCCAGTGCTATTTGGGGTGGGAGCTTCGCCTGCACGGAGCGGTGGCGCGCCCTGATCTCGACGCCTTGTTCGAATGGCTGGATGGCGACTGCGACCTCACCATCGCAGCGGTGCCTGCACCACAAGAGGTCGCTGCGCCGGCTCCCGCGCCCTCCGCAGCTGCGCCGGCCGTTGCCGCACCAGCGGCTGCACCGGCCGGCACGCGAGAGGTATCGGCCTCCGGTTCTGCCGAAGGCGGTTCGATCCGCGTCGGTATCGACAAGGTCGATGCGCTGATCGACATGATGGGTGAGCTGGTCATCACCCAATCCATGCTCAATGACATTGGCACCAATTTCGAACTGTCGCAACTGGAGCGCTTGCGCGAAGGGCTGGCTCAGCTCGAACGAAACACGCGAGAGCTGCAGGATAGCGTCATGCGCATACGCATGCTTCCGATCGGTTCGGTGTTCAACCGTTTCCCACGCCTGGTACGCGACCTCGAGCGCAAGCTCGGCAAGCAGGTCAGACTGGAATTGCAGGGCGAACAGACCGAGCTGGACAAGACCGTGCTCGAAAAGATCGGCGACCCGTTGGTCCACCTCGTACGCAATGCGATCGACCATGGCCTGGAGGTGCCGGAGCAGCGCCGCGCCGCCGGTAAGCCAGAGACCGGCACACTCACCCTGGATGCCCACCATGAAGGTGGCAACATCGTCGTGCGCATCAGTGACGATGGTGCCGGCCTCAATCGTGAACGCATCCTGGCCAAAGCCGTCGAGCGCGGGCTCGTTCCACCCGGCCAGCAGCTTAGCGACGATGAGGTGGCTGAGCTGATCTTCCAGCCCGGCTTCTCCACCGCGGCAGTCGCCACTGATCTTTCCGGACGCGGCGTGGGTATGGACGTCGTGCGCCGTAACGTGCACGACCTTGGCGGTTCCGTGGGCGTAAAGAGTGTGGCTGGCAAGGGCAGCGTATTCACCATCGCGCTGCCATTGACGCTGGCGATCATCGATGGACTGGTCACCGCCGTGGGCGAGGAGCGCTACATCGTGCCGTTGATCTCCATCGTGGAATCGCTACGCCTTGGTGCAGATACGGTGCGCAAGATCGCCGGCGGCGGCGAGGTATTCAAGTTCCGCGGCGAATACCTGCCGATGATCCGCCTCCACCGCGCCTTCGGCTGCCCGAATGCGATCGCCGAGATCGAGCGCGGTATCGTGGTGGTAGTCGAGGACGATGGCCAGCGAGTGGGCTTACTCGTCGACGAGCTACTCGGTCAGCAGCAGGCGGTGATCAAGTCGCTCGAGAAGCATTACGAGCGGGTGCAGGGCGTTTCCGGCGCCACCATCGTCAGCGATGGCTCGGTGGCGTTGATCGTCGATGTAGGCGGTGTGGTACGGCTGGGGCGCCGCATCAAGGCAGCCTGACGCAAGCGACTCAACCGATGCCCCAAAGGGGAACGTGATGTCGTTCGAAAAGTTGTCGTTCCAGCGCATGAGCCTTAATGCGCGAACCGTGCTGGTGGTCGCGGTGGTAATCGCAGGCCTCGTCGTACTTGCCGTGACAAACGCCCTACACAGTCGTGCCAGTCAGATGCGTGGGCTGGAAAGCCTGTTGAAGAGCCAGGTCGAATCGGCCATTTCCATCGCCCAGGCCTACAACGACCGTGCCGCCAAGGGCGAGTTCGGTCTTGGCGAGGCGCAGAAGCGCGCTCTGGCTCAGATCCAGGACATGCGCTGGGACAAGGGCGCGGGCTACGTGTTCGCTTTCAGCAACGATTACACGCTCACCGAGCACCCGGTGATGTTGGACAAGATCGGCAGCAATGTCGCCCACTTGGCCGACCCGCGTGGCAGGCTGGTGTACAAGCTAATGCACGATGTCGATGCGAAGTACGGCAGCGGCATCAGCCGGTACGAATGGTCCAAGCCGGGCACCAAGAAGATCGTCGGCAAGGTGACCTATTCGCAGTTCTACAAGCCGTGGAACATGCACTTCGCCGCGGGCGCTTATTTCGACGACATCGATGCGCAGTTCCATCGCGATTTGCTGTCGAGCCTGTTCGGGGTGGTGTTGCTTGGCGCGGTGGTGACCTTGCTGGTATGGCTTTCGATGAGCAGCATCCGGCGCAGCATCGGTGGCGAGCCCGCGGTATCGGTGGCGCTGCTGGATCGTATGGCGGACGGCGACCTGTCCCTGGGCGGCGTCGACAAGCTGTCGCCGCCTGCCGGGAGCATGATGCATGCGATGCAGCGGCTGCACCTGAAGATGGTGGAGGTGGTGGGTCAGGTGCAACGGGGCTCGCAGAGGGTGAGCAGTGCGGCCCAGGAGATCGCGCGTGGCAACGATGACTTGAGCCAGCGTACGCAGGAACAGGCTTCCAGCCTTGAAGAGACTGCGGCGTCGATGGAGGAGATGACGTCGACGGTGAAGCAGTACGCGGAAAACGCGAGCCACGCCAACCAATTGGCCAGTGGCGCACGCGCGCAGGCGGAGCAGGGTGGGACGGTGGCAGCACAGGCAGTGTCTGCGATGGGCGAAATCACGGCGTCGAGCCGGCGGATCGCGGACATCGTGGGGTTGATCGACGAGATCGCGTTCCAGACCAACCTGCTTTCGCTTAACGCAGCGGTCGAGGCAGCACGCGCAGGTGAACAGGGGCGGGGCTTCGCGGTGGTAGCGAGCGAGGTGCGCAACCTGTCGCAGCGAAGCGCGGCGGCGGCGAAGGAGATCAAGACACTGATCGGAGAGAGCGTCGAGCGGGTCGAGACGGGCAGTGTGCTGGTGGAGCAGACCGGTAGGGCGCTGGCGGAGATCGTGGAGAGCGTGCGTAAGGTGACCGATATTGTGGCGGAGATCGCGGCGGCGAGCGCGGAGCAGTCGACGGGGATCGACCAGGTCAACCGAGCGGTGATGCAAATGGACGAAGTAACTCAACAGAACGCGGCGCTGGTGGAGCAGGCGTCGGCCGCGGCGCAGGCGATGCAGGAGCAGGCGGCAGAGCTGAGCAACCAGACGGCGTTCTTCCGCCTGGACGGCAGCGAGGCGACGTTGGCAGAGGCGCAGGGTATCCAGCCGGCGCCGGCGGCGCGCCCAGCCAGGGCGGCAGCGTTGTCCTCGCGTGACTTGGCGCGCCCGACGAAGCCGACTCAAGGTCTCACGGGTAGCCCCGCCGACGGGGGCTGGACCGAATTCTGACAGGCCAGCACCAGTGGACGCAGCATAAAGCGGCCATCGTGGCCAGTGCACCTCACCACTGACGGGACTTGGCTGCCCGTGCGAGCGTTCGGCGGCGTTGTGTCCTTAGGCTCACCGGTGGTGGTCCGAAGCAGACGCACACCCGCGGGCGTGCCGGGCTGGAGTGCGGGTCGCGTGGCATCCCGATCCGCGTGCCGTGGCCGCGTCCGGCGGCTATGGCGTCTGGACGGGCTGCGAAAGCGAAGCGGCGCCGAGCTTGTGGCTTTCCTCCCCGCCCACCGCCGCCGCGCATCCACCTGCTGGCGGCCTGGGCGGACCGGTTTTGGCATTTCGGCGGACGCCATAGTGGCGGCGGCAACCGGGCCAACTGGCCGCTCAAGGCGCCAAGCACCACGTTCATACGCCACGACCCTACCCTGCCGAACGGTCCGCAGGACCCTTCTCGACCGGGGCGCAATGTCGACGCCGGCATCGCATAGCGGCCGCACTGCGGCGGCTGGTTCTCGCAGGCAAGCGCACCCCGCAAGGCCACGGTGCGCCCCCGGGCACCCCCAGCGACCTGGGTCGAGTGAGCGGGTTGAGGTTCTGATTCAAGTGTTCGCCGGCCCGGCCGATACGTCCTGTAACTGGCGTACCGGCATGATTTCATCGAGGTAGGCAATCCATGCACGAAAACACTGCGGACGCGGCGCCCGCCGTGCAGCAACTGACCTTCAGCCTGGCCGGCGAGGAATACGGCGTCGACATCCTGTCGGTGCGCGAGATCCGCGGGTGGACGCGTGTGACGCGGATCCCCCAGGCGCCTGAGCACCTGCTCGGCGTGCTCAACCTGCGTGGTGCCATCGTTCCAGTGATGGACCTGCGGTTACGCTTCGGGCTGGAGCGCGAAGACTACGGCGACGCCACCGTGATGATCGTGGTGGCCGTGGCTGATCGCCTGTTCGGCATCGTGGTGGACTCGGTATCCGACGTGGTCGATATCGACCCTGCCGCGATCAAGCCGGTGCCCGATATGGGTTCCGTCGTCGATACCCGCTACCTGAAGGGCCTTGCCACCCATGTCGAGCGCATGGTGATGTTGCTGGACGTGGAAAAGCTGATGCGTCCTGAAGATGTCGATGTGGTGGCCACCGCGTTGTCCGAAGCCCGCGACGCCGCAGTTTCCGCTTGATCATGGAATCCTGATGAACATGAAGAATTTCATTGCACGCTTCCGCCTCCGCAAGCTGACCGCGCTATCCGTGAAGGCTCGCCTGATCGGCATGGTCGGGCTGATGACATCCATGCTGATCGTGGGCGCTGCTGTGGGCCTTGGCGTGATGTCTTGGCAAAACGCCAACATGGGCGACAGCTACACGAACAACGTGGTTCCGTTGCACTTGATGGCCGATCTGCGAGCGCGCTCGTTGATGAACTTCATCGAACTTAGCGAGGCGGCGGCGGTGGTCAAGAAGCCGGACGAGGTGAAGCAACTGCTCGCCGAGTTCCAGAAGAACGAGGCCGCCATTCCGCCGCTGTTGAAGCAGCTCGATGCCGTCAAGTTCACCCCAGGGGTCGAGAAGCAGTACCAGGCGCTGAACGCCACCAACAAGGACTACGTCAACAGCCTGAAGGATGTCACCGACGCACTGAAGCAATCCGACGATGGCTCGCACGACTTGTTGGAAATGGAGGTCCGTCCGGCGCTGATGCTGCGGATGGACGCACTTGGCAAGCTGATCGCGTTGCAGAGCAAAGCTGTCGACATGGCGTATGCCAAACAACTGAAGCAATACAAGCTGGTGCGCCTGCTGGTGTTGTCCGGGATGGGTGTCGGCCTGCTGATCGCGCTGGTCACGGCGACCTTGCTGGTGCGCTCGCTGACCAGCACGCTGAAAAGGTTGATGGCGGTGGCGCACGCGATCGCCGATGGCCACTTGGGCCACGACATCAAGGTCGACCGGAGGGACGAGCTGGGCGACTTGCTCGATGCCTTCCGCACCATGGACGAACGGTTGAGCGCGATCGCGGAGGAGGTACGTCAGGGTTCAGAAGCAGTCAACAGCGCGGCGCAGGAGATCGCCCGCGGCAACGATGACCTTAGCCAGCGCACGCAGGAGCAGGCGTCGAGCCTGGAGGAGACCGCCTCGTCCATGGAGGAAATGACCTCCACCGTGAAGCAGAATGCCGAGAATGCGAGCCATGCCAACCAACTGGCCAGCGGTGCGCGCGCGCAGGCGGAGCAGGGCGGCGAGGTAGCCGCCAAGGCGATCGCCGCGATGGCCGAGATCGACGCCTCGAGTCACAAGATCGGCGAAATCGTGGGGCTTATCCAAGATATCGCCTTCCAGACCAACCTGCTGGCGCTGAACGCGGCGGTGGAAGCAGCGCGCGCAGGGGAGCAGGGCCGGGGCTTCGCCGTGGTGGCCAGCGAGGTGCGCAACCTGGCGCAGCGCAGCGCCGGTGCGGCGAAGGAGATCAAGGGCCTGATCGCCGAAAGCGCCGACAAGGTGCGCAGCGGCTCCGAGTTGGTTAACCAGTCCGGCAAGGCGTTGGCCGACATCGTCGAGAGCGTGAAGAAGGTCACCGACATCGTGGCGGAGATCGCAGCGGCCAGCAACGAGCAGTCCGCCGGCATCGACCAAGTGAATAACGCCGTAATGCAGATGGACGAGATGACCCAGCAAAACGCGGCGCTCGTGGAGCAGGCCTCGGCCGCGGCCCGCGCGATGCAAGAGCAGGCTTCCGACCTCGCCACGCAGGTGGACTTCTTCCGCATCGGCAACAAGGCCGCTTCGGACAAGGCGGGCCAAAGTGCGCCGCCTGTCCGAGGGGCCAAGGACGCAGGCAAGGCGACCGAGGCGGTTTTCGCTGCCGTGCGAAAGGCCCCGTCGCAGCGCGCCCTCACGGCCGAGTCCGAGACCGGCGTCTGGAAGGAGTTCTGAGTATGCGAGCCGTCGCCGGTACGAATCGCGGTGAGGCCGCGTCGGCGGCCGACGACGGCAGTTTGCTCGGTGATGCGGAATTCCGCTTCATGCGGGATTTCGTGTACGAGCACCTTGGCATTTCGCTGGGCGAGCACAAACGCCAGCTGGTGCAGGGGCGGTTGGCGCGGCGCCTGCGCGCGCTGCGGCTACCCGACTATTCGGCCTATTGCGAGCTGCTGCGCCGCGAGCCGGACGCGGAGTTGGGCGAGCTGGCGAGCGTCATCAGCACCAATGTCACCTCGTTCTTCCGCGAACCGCATCACTACGAACTGCTCGAGAACGAGTTGCTGCCCACGTGGCTAAAGCACAAGCGTCGCGACAGCGACCGGCTGCGCATCTGGTCTGCCGGCTGCTCCACCGGTGAAGAGCCCTATGCGCTGGCGATGGTGCTGGCCGAGGCACTGGAAAAGCACAGTGCCAGCAGCATCGATGCCAGGATTCTTGCCACCGACCTGTCGCCGCAGGCGCTGGAAGCGGCAAGCAACGGTGTGTACGCGCTGGACAAACTCGGCGGCATCAGCGAGGAGCGACGTCGCCGCTGGATGAAGCGCGGCTCTGGCCAATATGAGGGTTATGCCTGCGTGCATCCACGCCTTCGTGAACTGGTGACCGTGAAGCCGCTGAACCTACTGCATGACTGGCCGATGCGCGGACCTTTCGACGCGATCTTTTGCCGTAACGTGGTGATCTATTTCGACCAACCCACTAAGCAAAAGCTGTTCAGTCGCTATGCCGCGCTGTTGCCGGCGGGTGGATATCTGTTTCTCGGTCACTCCGAGTCGCTGCACGGTATCAGCGACGACTTCGACCTGATCGGTCGGACCGTCTACAGGAAGCGCGGATAATGGACGCTCGCCGTTCAGAACGCCGGGCCATACCCACCCTGCCGGAGGCCATGCCGGGGTTCGAGCACCTGCGCCGCTACTGGGATCCGGTGCAGGGCTGCATGAACGTCAAGGTGTTGCCGGGTGAGTTCTACGTGGGCACGCAGGAGGAACTGGTGAGCACCGTGCTCGGTTCCTGCGTCGCCGCCTGCATCCACGACCCGGTACGCGGCATTGGCGGCATGAACCATTTCATGCTTCCCGAGCCCCGCGGTGCCGGCGACAACTGGTCGTCGACTGTGGGGCGCGCCGCGCGTTACGGTTCCGATGCGATGGAGCACCTCATCAACGCCTTGCTCAAGGCCGGTGCGCAGCGCTCGGATTTCACGGTGAAGCTCTTCGGTGGCGGCCGCGTGCTGGCACAGATGAGCGATGTCGGCCAGCGTAACATCGAATTCGTGCATCGCTATGTTGCCACCGAGAAACTTCGGGTGGTGGCGGAGGATCTCGGCGACATGTATCCACGCCAGGTGCAGTTCTTCCCGCAGAGCGGCAAGGCCCGGGTACGCCTGTTGCGCCGGAGCGACGACGTGAGGCTGGTCGACAACGAGCGCACGTACCTCAAGCAGTTGGCGAACGATCCGATAAAGGGCGAGGTTGAGCTGTTCTGATGCTTTTGCGGTAGGTAGCGACCCGCGTTCGGGTCGTTGCCAGCCTCGGCCCCGCATAGCCCAAGGTGAGCAATGGAAAAAGTGCGCGTACTGGTAGTCGATGATTCCGCATTGGTGCGCAAACTGATGTCGACGATGCTCGCCTGCGACCCGGAGATTGAAGTGGTGGGCACGGCGCCCGATCCGCTGGTCGCCCGGGACAAAATCAAGCAACTGGATCCCGACGTGCTTACCCTTGACGTCGAGATGCCACGCATGGATGGCCTCACGTTTCTGGAGAACCTCATGCGGCTGCGGCCGATGCCGGTAGTGATGGTGTCGACCCTCACCACCGCCGGCGCGGATACAACGCTGCGGGCGCTCGAACTGGGTGCGGTGGATTTTTATGCCAAGCCGAGCACCGACCTTGCGGCCAGCTTCGGCGATGCCGCGCAAGAGCTCTGCGCCAAGGTTAAACACGCTGCCAAGGCCCGGCCGCAGGCGCGGACGACGGTGCGCAAGATGGACGTGGCGCCGCGCCTCTCGGCTGATGCAGTGCTCCCACGCACGCAGGCGGCTGGCAGCCGCGGCGGCAGTCCGATCATCGCCATCGGCGCGTCCACCGGGGGTACCGAGGCGGTGCGGGTGGTACTGGAGATGATGCCGCCGGACGCCCCACCGATCTTGGTGACGCAACACATTCCTGCCGCTTTTAGCGGGCCGTTCGCCGCGCGCATGGACCGCTGCTCGGCCATGCGCGTGTGCGAGGCCCAGGACGGCCAGCCGATCCAGCAGGGCTCCGCCTACATCGCGCCGGGCAGCCATCACTTGCTGGCCATGTGGGACGGCGCCAGGTACGTGTGTCGCCTGCACGATGGCCCGCCGGTGAACCGCCACAAGCCCAGCGTGGACGTACTGTTCCGCTCCATGGCGGCCAGCGTGGGCAAAGCTACCGTGGCCACCCTGCTCACCGGCATGGGCGACGACGGCGCGCGCGGCCTGCTCGAACTGCGTCAGGCCGGCGCCGCTACCCTGGTGCAAGACGAGGCCAGCTCGGTGGTCTGGGGCATGCCGGGAGTCGCGTGGAAGCTCGGCGCCGCCGAGGAGATGCTCCCGATCGACCAGATTGCAGCCCGCCTGCTCGCCCTGGCGCACCACGTCCAACTTGGCTCCACTGCCAGCGCCAAAGGCGCCTGACCCGGATCAAGGATCATGTCACTCGCTCCCACCACCTTTTTGCGAAATCCGATCACCGGCTGGATTGCCAGTGCGGTCGCCTTGTTGCTCACCCTGATCTGGCATCCAGCCTGGCTGGCGCCGTTCGTCGTGCTGGCGCTCACCGCGGTCTGGTTCGTTGCGACACGCGTCGAGTCACCGGTCCAGGCCGTCACCCCGGTCGCCGCAGCGGTGCCGTCCGGTGCCGGTCCGGTACGTGAGGCGCTGGAAGACGTGCGTACCGCCCTGGTGGACGAGCTCGGCCACGCCACTCGCGAACTGCACCAGTGCCTCGACCTGCTCCGTGATGCAGTGTCCGAACTCGGCGGCGGCTTCGATGGCCTCTCCAGCAAGACCGCGCTGCAACAGTCGCTGCTCAAACAAATCATCGACGTGCAGGACGGCGGCGTGTCGGTCCAGGATTTCGCCGCGCGGACCGGCGACCTCCTAGAGCACTTTGTGGGAATGATCGTGCAGATGTCGCGCGAGAGCCTGCGCATCGTCTATCGCATTGACGGCATGGCGAAGGAAATGGACGCGGTGTTCGGCTTGCTCAAGAATGTCAGCACGATCGCCGAGGAAACTAACCTGCTAGCCCTGAATGCCGCCATCGAAGCGGCGCGCGCCGGCGAGTCTGGCCGTGGCTTTGCCGTGGTGGCAGGAGAAATCCGCAACCTGGCCAGCAACTCGAACCAGCTCAACGAACGCATCGGCGGCCACGTCGAGCGTGCCCGCACCGCAATGGAGCAGTTGCGCGGCCTGATCGGCACAATGGCCTCCCAGGATCTCAACGTGGCACTGTCGGCCAAGGGCGGTATCGATGCGATGACGGCGCACGTCACCGAAAGCGACGCGCGCACCAGCAAAGTAGCCGACCAGGTGGTCGAGATCAGCCGTGGCCTCACCAGCGACGTGTCCACCACGGTCCGTTCGCTGCAATTCGAAGACATCCTGCGCCAGCTGATCGGCCAGACCCGCGAGCGCCTGGTTGAGCTGCAGGAGATCACCAGTGAGTGCACCCGAGACATCGAGCAGTTGGCCTGCGCCACGTTGGAAGCCGAGGCGCTGGAGGAGCGCGCCCAAAACGTGCGCAACCGGCTGGCGATCCAGCGCGAAAAGGCGCGCCTGCGCTCCCGCGGTCCGGCTCTGCAGAAATCGATGGACGCCGGCGAAATCGAACTGTTCTGACCATGCGTGCGGGAAAACGTTACAGCGCGCTTCCCGACGGCCCGAGTCCAGCGCGTGGCCGGACCTGGCTACGACAAACCATGCGCGCCATGTCCAATTTGCGGACGACCCGCGCATCGCGGATCGCCGTCTTGAAACAGGGAATGCCCCGATGAGCCTCATTGTCCACCACGACGCCGAGCTCGACTGCCTCACACTGCATTTGGGCGAGCGCTTCGACTTCAGCATCCATCGTGATTTCCATGACGCCTGCCTGGGCGAAGGCCGGCCCGCACGCAGCTACGTGATCGATCTTGGCGAGGTCACCGGCATGGATAGTTCCGCACTAGGCATGCTGCTGCTGCTACGAGAGCACGCGGGGGCCGACCGCGCCGACATCCGCATCGTCAATGCTTCGGACGAGCTGCGTAGCACCTTGCGCGTGGCTGGCTTCGACAAGCTTTTCGTATTGCACTGAGCCGGATGGCAAAGGCCGTGCCGCGTTGCCGAGGCTAAAGTTTTACGCACGGCAACCGACTATTTGGCTACCACGCTTTTCAACGTTCGCCGGAGCCTTGCATGAAAGCTTTTGTCGTTGCCGCCGCCCTGCTGCTGGCTCCGTTGGCCGCCCATGCTGCCTGCTCGGCCACCGACTTCGCGATCAAGGACTTCAAGCCGGTCATCGGCGCCGGTGGCCGCATGATCCTGCGCGGCGAACTGGTCAACAACTGCGCCGCGGCCGCGGCCGCGCAGGTCCACATCGACGTCAAGGACGCATCGGGCAAGGTGCTGCAGAGCCGACAGGCATGGCCAGCGGGTACCTCCAACATCCCCGCAGGGGGCACGGTGACCTTCGACCTGGGGCGCATGTTCCATCCCAACCCAGAAGCGAGCAGCTTCACCGCCAGCGTGGGTGACGTGCGTACCTGGTAAGCCGGTCATCTTCGGGTTGAGCAAACGGCGGCGCGGCGGAAACGCCGCGCCGCCGTCTTGTTAACCTTCATGCATTGCCCTGCGCGAGGTGACCCTTGGCCAAGCGATACATCCTGACTCTGGATCAGGGCACCACCAGTACGCGGGCGATGCTGGTGGACTCGGACGGTTGCGTGGCAGGCATCGCGCAGCGCGAGTTCACGCAGATCTATCCGCAGCCAGGTTGGGTGGAACACGATCCGCGCGAGATCCTCGCCGGCGTGCAGGCGACGGTGGCCGAGCTGCTCACGCGCGTGCAGGTCGAGCTGCGCGACCTGGCCGGCATCGGCATCGCCAATCAGCGCGAAACCACGGTGGTGTGGGACCGCTGCAGCGGCCAGCCGATCCACAACGCCATCGTGTGGCAATCGCGGCAAAGCATGGCCTTGTGCGAGCGACTGCAGGTGGAGGGCTTCGCGCCCCTGGTGCGAGCGAAGACCGGCCTGCTGATCGACGCGTATTTCTCCGCCAGCAAGATCCGCTGGATCCTTGACCACGTCGACGGCGCGCAGGCACGTGCCCAGCGCGGCGAGCTGCTGTTCGGCACGATGGAAAGCTGGCTGGTATGGAACCTGACCGGCGGGCGCCTGCACGTCACCGATGCCAGCAACGCCGCGCGCACTCTGCTTTACGACATCCACCGATGTGCCTGGGATGACGAGCTGCTTGACCTGTTCGGCGTGCCGCGCGCGATGTTGCCGCGGGTCTGCCCGTGCAGTGGGCATGTCGGCGACACCGACCCGGCGCGTTTCTTCGGCGCCGCGGTGCCGATCGGCGGCCTCGCCGGTGACCAGCAGGCCGCGCTGTTCGGCCAAGCCTGCTTCGAGGCGGGCATGGCGAAGAATACCTACGGCACCGGCTGTTTCATGCTGCTTCACACCGGTGGACAGGCGGTGCCGTCGCGCCACGGGTTACTGACCACGATCGCGTGGGAGATCGATGGCAAGGTGGAATACGCGCTGGAAGGCAGCATTTTCGTCGCCGGAGCGGTCGTGCAGTGGTTGCGTGACGGCCTGCGCATGCTCGAACGCGCCGCCGACTCGCAGGCGCTGGCCGAAGAGGTGGCGTCCAGCGAGGGCGTCTACCTGGTGCCGGCCTTCGTCGGGCTGGGCGCGCCTTACTGGCGCAGCGATGTGCGCGGCGCGATGTTCGGACTCACCCGGGGCACGCGCCGCGAACACCTGGTGCGCGCCGCGCTGGAATCCATGGCCTACCAGTCGCGCGACGTGCTGGCGGCGATGGAGGCGGACTCGGGCATTCCGCTGAAGGAACTGCGCTGCGATGGCGGCGCGATCGCCAACGACTTCGTGGCGCAGTTCCAGAGCGACCTACTGGACGTGCCCTTGCTGCGCCCGCGGGTCCAGGAAACCACGGCGCTGGGCGCGGCCTACTTGGCCGGGCTGGCGCTGGGGTTCTGGGAGAGCCGCAGGCAGCTCGCACGGCTGTGGCAGATGGAGCGCCGCTTCCAGCCGTGCATGCCGGCGCCGGAGCGGGAACGGCGCTACCGCGGTTGGCAGGCGGCGGTGCAGGCCGCCTGTGCGTTCACGCCGGATGGGGATCGATGACAGAGGACCACGAACTCTCGCACGTCAGTCCAGCGCGTAGCCGAACTGCTGGTTGAACTCGGTGGCGAACTGCGCGTAATCGAAGCGCTGGTTTTGCGTGCCCGGGTGTTCGACCTTGAGCGCGCCCATCAGTGACGCCATGCGGCCCACCGTGGGCCAGTCCTTGCCGCGCATGATGCCGAAAATCAGGCCGGCGCGGTAGGCGTCGCCGCATCCGGTGGGATCGACGACCCGGCGCTCCTGCGCCGGCGGGATCTCGTGGATCGTTCCGCCGGCATGGATCAGCGAGCCGCGCGGCCCCAGTGTGATTACGTAGGCCTTCACGCGGCTGGCGATTTCCGGGGCGCTCCAGCCAGTGCGCGTCTGCAGCAGCTGCGACTCGTAGTCGTTGACGATCACGTAGGTCGCCTTTTCGATCATCGCGCGGAACTCGTCGCCGCTGAACAGCGGCATCGCCTGGCCCGGGTCGAAGATGAACGGCACGCCGCGAGCGGCGAATTCGTCCACGTGCTGCAGCATCGCCTCGCGGCCGTCAGGCGCGACGATGGCGAAGTCGATATCCGGGATCTCTCGCACGTGGTTGTCATGTGCGCTGGACATCGCGCCGGGATGGAAGGCGGTGATCTGGTTGTTGTCCAGGTCGGTGGTGATGAAGCACTGCGGGGTGAACTGGTCGTCGAACACGCGCACGCGGTCGAGCGGGATGCCGCACTTTTCCATGTGCGCGCGGTATGGCGCGAAGTCCTGGCCCACCGCGGCCACCGGCAGCGGATCGCCGCCCAGTAACTTCAGGTTGTAGGCGATGTTGCCGGCACAGCCCCCGAACTCGCGGCGCATCCGCGGCACCAGGAACGACACATTCAGGATGTGCATCTGGTCGGGCAAGATGTGGTTCTTGAATTGGTCCTGGAACACCATGATGGTGTCGTAGGCCAGCGATCCGCAGATGACGGCAGACATGATTCGGTGATTGCCCCAGCGATGGTAGGCGGCACGCGCTGCGGCGGCCGGCAAAGGTTCGCATCGTATCGTGAACGGGCGTTCATGGCGAATCCGCGGAGCTGAGGCGAAGTCTCGGGAACGTGCGGAAGGCGGCGTCGCGCAAGGGTTTTTTAACGTCTTTCCGGTTGCGCGCGCGGGGCGCGCTGACTAGACTGGCCAGCTTGTTGTTTTAACCATGCCGGCGCGCGGCGGACCTCAATGTTCAAGAAGTTTCGCGGGATCTTTTCCAACGACGTCTCGATCGACCTCGGCACCGCCAACACGCTGATCTACGTGCGTGGTCAGGGCATCGTGCTGAATGAGCCGTCGGTGGTGGCAGTGCGCCAGGATCGCGGTCCCGGCGGCCCTCGCGCGATCGCCGCGGTGGGCAGCGAAGCCAAGCGCATGCTGGGCCGCACTCCCGGCAACATCGCCACCGTGCGCCCGATGAAGGACGGCGTGATCGCCGACTTCACCATGACCGAGGCGATGCTGCAGTACTTCATTAAGCAGGTGCACAAGTCGCGCCTGCTGCGGCCCAGCCCGCGCGTGCTGGTGTGCGTGCCGTGCGGCTCCACCCAGGTCGAGCGCCGCGCGATCAAGGAATCGGCCGAGGGCGCCGGTGCGCGTGACGTGTTCCTGATCGAGGAGCCGATGGCCGCGGCGATCGGCGCCGGCATCCCGGTGCACGAGGCACGCGGCGCGATGGTTCTGGACATCGGCGGCGGCACTTCCGAGGTGGCGGTGATCTCGCTGAACGGCATCGTCTATTCGCAGTCCGTGCGCGTGGGCGGTGACCGCTTCGACGAAGCCATCATCAACTACGTGCGCCGCAACCACGGCACGCTGATCGGCGAATCCACCGCCGAGCGGATCAAGGTGGAGATCGGCTGCGCCTTCCCGCAGACGAACGTGAAGGAGATCGAGATCTCCGGACGGAATCTCGCCGAGGGCGTGCCGCGCATGTTCTCGATCAACTCCAACGAGATCCTCGAGGCGTTGCACGAGCCACTGGCCGGCATCGTGGCTGCGGTGAAGTCGGCGCTGGAGCAGACCCCGCCGGAGCTGTGCTCCGACGTGGCCGAGCGAGGCATCGTGCTCACCGGCGGCGGCGCGCTGCTGCGTGACCTGGACCGCCTGATCTCCGAGGAGACCGGTCTGCACGTGCAGGTGGCAGACGATCCGCTCACCTGCGTGGCGCGCGGAGGCGGCAAGGCGCTGGAGCTTATCGACCAGCATGGCAGCGATTTCTTCGCCCCAGAATAAATCGCGTCCACGATGGCGCGTACCCGCGACGAATCCTCGCCCCTATTTGCCGGCAATGCCGCAGGCACGCTGCGGCTGATCGTCTATCTCGCCCTGGCCGTAGTGCTGATGGTGCTTGATCATCGCAACGGCTGGCTGTGGCGGGTGCGCAGCGCGGCTTCGGTGTTGGTGGAGCCGATGTACCGCCTGGCCGACCTGCCTGGCGCGGGTATCCGCACGCTCAGCGTAGCCTTCGCCGACCGTAAGCTGCTCACCGAGCAGAACCAACGTCTGCGCGAGGACCTGCTGCTGGCTAATGCGCGGCTCAACCGCATGGCGGGTGTGGCCGAGCAGAACCAACATCTGAAGGAACTGCTGGATACCCGGCGCAGCCTCGGCCTCAAGGTGCAACTGGCGCGCGTGGTCGGCGTGGATCTGGGCGCTTGGCAGCAGCGGCTGGTGCTGAACCTCGGTGCTCGCGATGGCGTGAAGCCGGGCCAGCCGGTGATCGACGCGCACGGCGTGATGGGGCAGGTGATCGAAGTGCTGCCGACCACCTCGGTGGTGATGCTAGTGACCGATCCCGTGCACGCGATTCCGGTGGTGGTCGAGCGCTCCGGCCTGCGCACCGTGGCCTATGGTGCACGCGACGGCAGCGGGCTGGTGCTGCCGAATATCCCACTGTCAGCCGACGTGAGGCCGGGAGACCGGCTGCTCACCTCCGGCCTGGGTGGCCG
>DAIDKO010000085.1 GCA_027450005.1 Rhodanobacter sp.
CGCCGTCCAGCAGGCCGTCCAGTCGCGTCCAGCTCGGGAAATAGACGCTTTCCAGCCAGTCCTTGCCGTGCAGCACGGTGTAGCCACGCAGCAGCATGCCAAGCACCACGAGCAGCGCGCTGGTACCGATCGCCAGAGCGCGCGACGAACGTCGCGCCAGCCACCAGGCCAGCAGCGGGAACAGCAGGTAGAAATGCTCCTCCACGCACAGCGACCAAGCGTGCGAGAACGCCTGGTTGTGCCGGTAGTCGATCAGCAGGTTCAACGTGAAGGTGAGGAACTGCCAGGCCGGCTGCATGCCCGGCGCCTCGCGCCAGGCGGGAAACAGCAGGTACAGCGACAGCACCACGAGGAAGGCCGGCAGGATGCGAAAGGCGCGACGCAGGTAGAACGCACCGAAGCGCAGCGGTTCACCGCGACTCAGGGGGGGGCAGCACTTGCTGGCCGATAAGGTAGCCACTGAGCACGAAGAACAGGTCCACGCCCATCCAGCCGTAGTCGGCGATGGGCTGCAGCGGTCCGCCGATGCCGCCGATCATCCACGAGTGGAATAGCATCACCCAGAGAATGGCGATGGCACGCAGCAGGTCGAGGCGGGGCAGTCGTTGCATGGGCTTCCCCGTGGATTGGGCGCGCTATCGAACCCCTTATCCGATGCCGGCGCCCGCCTGGTCGCGCAGCATGCGCAACGCATCGGCCTTCCCCAAACCGGAATGATGGCGGTTTGCCGGCAACGCCACGCGGCGGGTCGTCACTCCGTGCGGCGGACCGCGATGCGGCCGCGGCTGAGGTCGGCAATGCGCTGCCCGGCTTCGGCCACGTGTTGCGCGGGCAGTTGGAGTTCCAGTCTCACGCCGTTGGCGCCGAACTGCTCCTGCACCGGCTCGGCGCCCAGCTCGCGCAGGCGCGCCTTGAGCAGGGCCAGTTCCCCGAAGTCGCAGTCCAGGTCGAGGCGTACCATTGCCACGAGCGGGACCCTCCCGGCCGTGCGCAGGCATTCCGCCGCGGTGCCGCCGTAGGCGCGGGCGAGGCCGCCGGCGCCGAGCTTGATGCCGCCATACCAGCGGGTCACCACGACCGCCACGCGGTCGAAGCCCTGTCCCTCGATCGCCTGCAGGATCGGCCGGCCCGCGGTGCCGCCGGGTTCGCCGTCGTCGTTGAAGCGGTAATCCTGGCCGATGCGATAGGCCCAGCAGTTGTGCGTGGCGTCGGTAGCGGATACCTCGCGCACGAAGGCCAATGCCTGCTCCGGATCGGCGACCGGGCCTGCCTGCGCAAGGAAACGGCTCTTCTTGATCTCCTCAAGGTGGCGGCAGGCAGTGGCTAGGGTGTGCAGCGGTTCGCTCATGCGCGCAGGGTAGGGGATGACGTCATGCCTTTGCATTACCCTGCCGGCTTCGTATGGGTCGGGGTACTGAAATGTCGCTGGATGTGCTGATCGTGCTTGTGGTGCTGGCCCTTGCGATGCGTGCCCTGAAGTGGCGGCGCATGGCGGGCTCGGCCTGGGTGCTGGTCGTGCTGCTCTTGCTCGCCACGGGTTGCGGCCTGTTGCCGGCATGGCTGTTGCGCGGACTGCAGGCGCCTTACGCGCGGCACCCGGCGCTGGCATGGGCACCACGCAATGCCATCGTGCTGCTCGGCGCCGGTACGGTGCGCACGCCGGATGGCGTGGAGCCCACCGTGTTCGCGCACGGCCGCATCGACGAAGCGCTGGCGCTGTACCGCGAATGCAAGGCCAGCGGCAATGACTGCAAGCTGGAAGTGAGCGGTGGCGATGCTTTGCATACCGGCCGAGCGGAGGCGGTGGTGTACGGCGCGCTGCTGCAGCGCCTCGGTGTGCCGGTGAGTGACCTGCTGCTGGAGCCGCGCAGCATGAATACCTGGCAGAACGCTGAGTTCAGCGCGCCGCTGCTGCGCGCCTACGGCGCGCGGAATGTGTTACTGGTGTCCTCCGCGCTGCACCTGCGCCGTGCCAGCCTGTATTTCGGGCACTTTGGCATCGTGGCGACGCCGGTGCGCGGCGACTGGCTCAAGGCGTACGTGGGCTGGTGGCCGCAATCCTGGAACTTCACCGTGGCCGACGCGGCCCTGCACGAATACGTCGGCGTGCTGCGCTTCCACGTCTACAACGCGATGGGCTGGAACGCACGGGTGACGCAACCCGGCGCACCGTGAGTCAGCTTCGGCGCATCACCATCAACCGCAGCTCGCTCATGTCCTCGATGGCGTAGCGCACGCCCTCGCGGCCGAGGCCGGAGAGCTTCACGCCGCCGTAGGGCATGTTGTCCACGCGGAAGCTGGGGATGTCATTGACCACCACGCCGCCCTGCTCCAGTTCGTCCCAGGCGCGCATCGCATGATCGAGGCTGTCGGTGAAGATGCCGGCCTGCAGGCCGTAGTCGGAATCGTTGACCAGCGCGATCGCCTCGTCGAAGGTCTTGAAGGGCGCGAGCAGGGCGAACGGGCCGAACGCCTCCATGCGGTTCGCCTTGGCCTCGCGCGGCACGTGTTCCATCAGCGTGGCATCCAGCATGTTGCCGTGGCGCTTGCCGCCGCAGAGGATTTTTCCGCCGGCTTTCTTCGCCTCCATGATCCAGCCGTGCAGGCGTTCGGCGGCCGCCTCGTCGATCATCGGGCCGAGGAACACGCTCTTGTCCTTCGGGTCGCCGGCCTTGAGCTTCCTCGTGGCCGCGACGAGCTTTCGTTTCAGCGCCTCGTAGACGTCGGCGTGGGCGTAGATGCGTTGCACGCCGATGCAGCTCTGGCCGGACTGGTAGAACGCGCCGAAGATCAGCCGCTCCACCACCTTGGCCAGCTTCGGCCCTTGGTCGGCGTCGACGATGCAGGCGGCGTTGCCGCCCAGCTCCAGCGTCACCTTCTTGCGGCCGGCGCGCGCCTTCAGGCCCCAGCCGATCTGGCCGCCGGTGAAGGAGAGCAACTTGAGGCGTTCGTCCTCGACCAGCGGCGAGGCGTGCTTGCCGTCCAGCGTGAGCACCGAGAAGGCTCCCTTGGGCAGGTCGGTCTCGGCCAGCACCTCGCCGATGATCAGCGCGCCGATCGGCGTCTTCTCCGAGGGCTTGAGCACGAACGGGCAGCCTGCCGCGATCGCCGGCGCCACCTTGTGCGCCACCAGGTTCAGCGGGAAGTTGAACGGCGTGATAAAGGACACCGGGCCCAGTGGCACGCGTCTGGTGTAGCCGTGGTAGCCGTCCAGGCGTGCGGCCAGTTCCAGGTGCAGGGTCTCGCCGTTGATGCGCACGGCTTCCTCCGCAGCGATGCGGAAGGTTTCTATCAGTCGCGTCACTTCGCCCGCTGCATCCTTAATCGGCTTGCCTGCCTCGATGCACAGCGCTTCAGCCAGCTCGTCGCGACGTGCGCTGAAGCGGTCCACGCAGTGCTGCAGCACTGCCTGCCGAGCCCATGGCTTGAGCTCGCGCATCGGTTTGGCGGCCTTGACCGCGGCGGCGATCGCCTTTTCGACGGCTTTCGCATCGGGCACCGCCACACGGGTGGCCACCTTGCTGCTGTACTTGTCGAGCACGTCCATCATCTCGTCCGAAGTCTGCGGGCGGTTGGCGAGGTAATAGGGGTAGGTTTTCTTCAGCATGGATATCTCCTGGCGTTCACAGCGCCGCGCTCAGCTGGCGGATCTCCTCGTTGAGCACGCGGTGGTTGTCGGTGTAGTCGATGGCGAGTTCGATCAGGTGCACGCCGCCTGCCTCGAAGGCCTTGCGCAGCGTGGGAAGAAAGTCGTCGGCGCTGGACGGGCGGTGTCCGTGCGCGCCATGCGCCTGGACGAAGGCGACGAAGTCCGGGTTGCCGAACTCCATGCCGAAATCGGGATAGCCCATCTCGCCCTGTTTCCAGCGGATCATGCCGAACGCGTCGTCGCGCAGCAGCAGAATCACCAGGTCGAGCTTCAGGCGCACCGCGGTCTCCAGCTCCTGGGCGTTCATCATGAAGCCGCCGTCGCCGCAGATCGCCAGCACCTGGCGCTCCGGGTGGACCATCTTCGCCGCGATAGCCGAGGGCAGCCCCGCGCCCATGCTGGCCAGCGCATTGTCCAGCAGCACGGTATTGGGTTGCCGCGCGTGGTAGTAGCGGGTGTACCAGATCTTGTACATGCCGTTGTCCAGGCACAGCATGCCGTCGTCGGGCATGCCGCGCCGGGTGTCGTCCACCACGCGTACCGGGTGCATCGGAAAGCGCGGGTCGTCGGCGTGTTCGGCCAGTTGCTGGTGGAACGCGGAGCGCACCTCGTCGAAGAAGCCGAAGTCCCAGTGCGACTGTGCTTCCAGCGCATCGGCGAGGCGCTCGACCGTGTGCGCGATGTCGCCGACCACCTCGATCTGCGGGAAGTAGACGGTATCCACCTCAGCCGAGGAGAAGTTGATGTGGATGACCGTTCGTCGGCCCTTGTGCATGAAGAACGGCGGCTTCTCCACCACGTCGTGGCCCACGTTGACGATCACGTCGGCGGCGTCGATGGCGCGATGCACGAAGTCGCCGTCGGACAGCGCCGCGTTGCCCAGCCACAGTGGATGTTCCTCGTCGATCACGCCCTTGCCCATCTGGGTGGTGAAGAACGGGATGCCGAGCTTGTCGACGAAGGCCCGCAGCGCTACGGCGGTGCGCTGGCGGTTGGCAGCGGCGCCGATCATCAGGATCGGATGGCGCGCACCGCCGATCGCCTCGGCGGCCTGCACCAGGGCGGCGTCGTCCGGCGAGGGGCGACGCGCGTATTCGGTGGGCAGCAGGATGACCTCATCCACGGTGTCGCGCGCGATGTCCTCGGGCAGCTCCAGGTGCACGGCACCGGGACGTTCCTCCTCGGCCCGCCGGAATGCCTCGCGCACCCGCGCGGGAATGGTCGCGGCCGACACGATCTGGCGGGTGTACTTGGTTAGCGGCTGCATCATGTCGACCACGTCGACCAGCTGGAACAGGCCCTGGCGGTGCGTGCGGATCGGCTTCTGTCCGGTGATCATCAGCATCGGCATCGCGCCGAGCTGGGCGTAGGCCGCCGCGGTGACCAGATTGGTGGCGCCGGGGCCGAGCGTGGACAGCGCCACGCCGGCCTTGCCGGTGAGCCGTCCCCAGGTGGCCGCCATGAAGCCGGCGGCCTGCTCGTGGCGGGTGACAATCAGCCGGATCGAGGACTCGCGCAATGCCTCGACGAGATCGAGGTTTTCCTCGCCCGGCAGGCCGAAGATACAGCGCACGCCTTCCGCTTCCATCGCCTTCACGAACAACAATGCAGCTTTCATGCACGACCTCCGTGGGTGGACGGCAGGATGCGTGATCGCACGTTCAGTGGGTGTGAGCGGCAAGCATGCATGATCCGCATGCCGCGCAGGTTCGCCGTCGGCAAGGCAGCAGTACGCTGCGAGCTGTCGGCCGGTGGGCTCCCTGAACTGCGTTATCCGCGGCTGGCTAACGGACCGGTTTTTCGCGGGAACGATGCGATGCGCGGCAGGCCCTGTTGCTGGCGCCAAGGGGCTGCCTTAAGGTGCGCACTCCGCCGTCGTATCCGTCGCTCGCCCGAATGGCATGGATGTGGTTAGACGAATCGATACCGCCTTGCCGCTGAGCCCCGTTCGATGCCAACAGAACACCCCGGATTACATACCCATGCCTGGATGACGAAGCGCAGCCGCGAGCCAAGCAACGATCGAACGGATCAACAGCACGGCCAGGCATTCCGGTGGCTACCTGCACGTCGCGGGTTGCGCGCCTGCCTCTGGCTGGGCGCGTTGCTGCTTGTGCTCGGCTTTGCGTTCCAGGGAACGCGTGGGCTCTGGAACACGGACGAGGGGCGATACGTCGACAACGCGCTGCAGATGGTGGATTCGGGCAATTACCTTGTGCCGGCATACAACGCCGATCACCTTAACTTCAGCAAACCGCCGCTGGTGCTCTGGGCGATCGCTGCGAGCGTGCGCGTAATGGGAAAGACTACGTGGGCGGTGCGCACTCCCTCCGCGCTGGCTTTCGTGCTTACCGCGCTGCTGCTGTGCGGTATGGGCCGCGTGCTGGTGCCGGAGAGGCCCTGGTTGCCGGGCCTAATCTACGGCTGCAGCCTGGCGCCGTTCATAGCAGCCAACGTGGTGAGCACCGATGACCTGCTTGCCTTGTGCGAGGCGCTGGCCATGTGGGGGTTCCTGCGTGCCGGCTTTGGCTCCGCCGGTGAACGGCGAGGTTTCGCCCTGCATGTGATGTGGCTGGGGTTCGGGTTGGCCTTCCTCACCAAGGGGCCGCCCGGCCTGCTGCCGTTGCTGGCGATCGTCGTGTTCATCGCCAGGCGCGATGGCATGAAGGCGTTGCGCGGCTATTTCCCCTGGTC
>DAIDKO010000086.1 GCA_027450005.1 Rhodanobacter sp.
TTTTGATCGTCTGGGTCTGGTGTCGCTGCTTGATACCGTGCGTCGACTCCAGTGTCTGTCATGAACCGCCGGATGCGGAACCGCACGTCCGGTGGTGTGGGAGGGCGGCCGGGGTGACCCGGCCCCCTACCCGATCCGCTATCGAGGAGCGGGCTGCGGCTGCTGCGGGCATGCTGCCGGGCAGGGACGCACGGCCGGTCTTGCTGCCGGCGCAAAGCGGCCTGTTACCATGCCCAGCCTCGCATCCCGTCCGGAGTCACACCCATGCCAGCCACTGCCGCGCCCGTCACGCCTGTCCCGACGAATGCCGAAAATCGTTACGAAGTGACGCGCAACGACCTGCCCTTGTCCTGTCCGATGCCGGGCATGGCGCTCTGGAACGCGCATCCCAAGGTGTATCTGCCCATCGTCGACGACGGTGGCGAGTCCGTTTGTCCTTACTGTGGTGCCCGTTACGTGCTGCGCGACTGAGTAGGGGCGGGTTCAGCCTGCCTGCGGCACTTTTTTTGCTTAGACAGCGAAATGAGACTCTTGCATCAGGATGCATGCGCCCAGGCGGGAACCATGTCCGGTGGTGCCGAAACCACACCGCGATTGACCGTCGTCCAGCTGATCCCCGCGCTGCACTCCGGTGGCGCGGAGCGATCCGCGCTGGAGGTTGCCCGTGCGCTGGTACAGGCCGGACACCGGTCGGTGGTGATCTCGGCGGGTGGCCGGCTGGCGCAACAGCTGGTGGCCGAGGGTAGCGAGCACATCACGCTGGACATCGGTCGCAAGTCGCCCCGTACGCTGTTACGCCTTGGCGCGCTGCGCCAGCATCTGCGCGACATCCAGCCCGACATCGTGCATGCGCGTTCGCGCCTGCCGGCGTGGATGGGCTGGTGGGCGCTGAAGGGATTGCCGCAGCGCCCGCACTTCGTCACCACGGTGCACGGGCTCAACTCGCCGGGCCGCTACAGCGAGATCCTGTTGCGCGGCGAGCGGGTGATCGTGGTTTCGCAGACCCTGCGCGACTATGTGCTGGGTCACTACCACTGGCTGGAACCGGGGCGGGTGCGGGTGATCCCGCGTGGCATCGACCCCGCGGCCTTTCCCTACGGCCATCGCCCGGAAGAGGCGTGGGCCCGTGCGTTCTTCGCCGAATATCCGATGCTGGCCGGCGCGCCCCTGCTCACCCTGCCGGGGCGCGGCACCCGGCTGAAGGGCCACCGCGACGCCATCGAGCTGCTGGCCGATCTTAAGCGCCGCGGCATCGATGCGCGCCTGCTGCTGCTGGGCGTGGTCGAGCCGGGTCGCGAAGCCTACCTGGAGGAGCTGCGCGCACTGATCCGCGAGCGCGGCCTGGAGTCGCAAGTGGCGCTGGCACCGGCGCGCAGCGACGTGCGCGACATCTATGCGGTGTCCAGCCTGGTCCTGCAATTGTCGAACAAGCCGGAATCGTTCGGACGCACGGTGGTCGAGGCGCTGTCGCTGTGCCGACCGGTGCTGGGCTACGCGCACGGTGGCGTGGGCGAGCTGCTGGCCGAACTCTATCCGGCCGGCCGCGTACCGGCAGGCGACCGCGAGCGGCTGGTGGAGCGTGCAGCCGAACTGCTGCGCGTGGCGCCGCCGATTCCCATGCTGCAGTCGTACCGGCTGGCTGACATGCAGCAGGCCACGCTGGCGCTGTACGAGGAAGTGGTCGCTGGTTGAAGCTTGCGCCTCGCCTACAATGCGGGGTCGTCGCCGACCCGGTCCATGCATGGCCTCCGCAGCCAAATCCCTCAAATCCGCCCTGCTCTCGCCACTGTTGCCGTTCTGGCTGGTTGTCGCACTGCTGCCGTTCGGACGCAGTAGCGAACTCGGCACGTTCCTGTGCCTGCTCGGCGTGATCCTGCTGTTCGTGCGCGAGCCGCGGGCCCTCCAGGGGCATCCGGGCGCGCGCTTGCTGCTGTGGCTGCTGGCGGCGTACATCGGTGCGGCCCTGGTGTCGGCCGTCGACTCGGTCGCGCCGGGCAAGAGTTGGGAGACGGTGGCCGCCCTGCTGCGTTATCTGCCGCTGGGCCTGTATGCCTGTTTCGCCATTCGCCGCCACGCCAAGCTCGAGGCACTGTACGTGGCCGTGGCCTGCGTGCTGGCGTGGTGGACGCTGGATGCCTGGGTACAGACGCTCACCGGTTGGAGCCTGGGCGGGCATGCCCAGGCCGAGCGCATTTCCGGCATCTTCGGGGCGCGCAACCTCAAGCTCGGCCCCACGCTGGCGGTGCTGTCGCCGTTCGCGCTGTGGGCGGCGCGGCGGCGCTGGGGGTTGCCGGGTCTGGCGGCCGCCTTCCTGCTGTTGCTGGGGCCGGTGCTGTTGGCCGGCTCGCGTGCGGCCTGGCTGTGCTACGGGCTGGTGGTGCTGGCCTTCGCCTGGCGCGAGGCAAGTTCGTGGCGCCGCTTCGCGCTGTACTGCGTGCTAGGTGCCGTGGCGCTGGCGTTGGCCGGCGGCCTCGCGTGGCGCACCTCCAGCCGCTTCGATGCGCGTATGGAGCGCACCCTGGACGCGTTGCGGGGCACCCATCGCGGGCTGGACGAAGCGCTGACCGGCCGCCTCGATATTTGGCACGACAGCCTGAAGATGATCGCCGCGCATCCGATTAATGGTGTGGGAGTGCGCGCCTTCCGCTACGCCTACCCGCAGTTCGCGCCGGCTAACGACCACTTCGTGGTGGCCGAGCCCTGTGGCGTGGGCGAGGGCGCCTGCCACGCACACCAGATCGTCTTGGAGATCCTCACCGAGACCGGCGGCATCGGCCTGGTGCTGTGGCTGGCCGCTACCGTGCTGGCGTGGCGCACCTGGCGGCAGGTCGGTGCGGCGGCGCGCGGACGCGCGTTCCCTGTCACGCTGGCACTGGGTGTGATGCTGTTTCCGCTGAACACCCATCTGGCTTTCTATTCGGCCTGGTGGGGTCTGCTGTTCGCTTGGCTGCTCGGGCTGTGGTGTAGCAGTCTGTTTGTGTCGGCGTCCCTGCCGGCAGAGCAAATCCCGGCATCCCAGCTGGATTCCTCAAAGAAGCCCTTGCTGCGGGAGGCGTCCGATGGCGCGTGAACCGCTGTCGGTGGTAGTGATCACCTTGAACAACGCGGCCACTTTGGACGCCTGTCTGTCTGGCGTGGATTGGGCCGACGAGATCGTGGTGCTGGACTCCGGCTCCAGCGACGACACGCTGGCGATCGCGCGACGCCATGGTGCGCGGGTGGCCGTGCACCCGTTCGACGAGTTCGGCCCGCAGAAGCAGCGCGCCATCGACATGGCCAGCCACGACTGGATCCTCAACCTAGATGCCGACGAGGTGCTTTCGTCGTCCAGTCGTGCGGTGATTGAGCAAGCGCTGACGCGGCCGGCCTACGCGGGCTTCCGCCTGCCGCGGCGTGAGCGCATGTTCTGGACGGTGCAGCATCCGTGGAGTTCGCGCAACGCGCACCTGCGCCTGTACGACCGCCGACGCGGGCGCATGAACGACGTGGAAGTGCACTCCGCGATGCAGGTCGACGGTCCGGTTAAGACCCTGCGGCGTGCCGACTTCATCAACGACAGCGATCCCGACATCGCAAGCCGCATCGAGCGCATCAACCGCTACAGCAGTGCGCTGGTGGCGCACAAGCTGCGCCGCCGCCAGCGCTTTCCCGGGTTGCGCATGGTGGTCTATCCGCCGGTGTTCTTTCTGCGCCAGTACCTACTCAAGCGCTACTTCCTCAATGGCTGGGCGGGCTTCATTGCCAGCGTGGTTGGCGCCCACTACGTGTTCCTCAAGTACGCAAAGCTGTACGAGGCGCGACGCCGGGCGCGTTGAAGGTGGTGGTGGCCACGGATGCCGTCCATCGCCTGGCACTATCCCGGGCAGTCGCCCACCCGAGCCAGCGCGTTCAGCTCCGCGGCTCGCCCAGTTGGCGTACGAACTCGGCGACGATCGCCCGCGCCCCGAAGTTGCGCATCACGAAATCGCGCGCGGCGGCGCCCATCGGTTGGCGCCTGGCGTCGTCGCACAGTGCCAGGATGCCATCGCGCCAGGCGTCCGCGTCGCCGGGCGGCAGCAGCAGGCCTGTGACGCCGGGGAGCAGGGTCTCCGGGATGCCGAAGGCGTCGCTGCACAGCACCGGCACGCCGCAGGCCTGCGCCTCCGCCGGGGTGCGCCCGAACGCCTCGGTCGAGACCGAGGGAAAGGCCAGCATCGACAGTGCGTTGTAGTAGGGTGCTACATCGTCCATCCAGCCCAGCGGGTGGTGGCGCACCGGGAACGGCGAGGCGGCGATGCCGTCGCGCAGGCGCTGTGCCTCGGGGCCGTCGCCCAGCCAAAGGCAATGCAGGCGCGGTTCGCGCGCCATCGCCGCGTTGGCGGCATCGAGCAGGGTGAAGATGCCCTTGCCGCCATGCAGGCGGCCGAAGCAACCCAGCACGATTGCGCTTTCGCCCAGTCCCAACTGTCGCAGCAACGCAGCGCGCCGCAGCGGATCCGGCCGGTACTGCTCCATGTCCACCGGGTTGTACAGCACCTGCACGCGCCCGGCCGGCATTCCGCGCCCGATGTAGTCGCTGCGCGCGTATTTCGACACGGCGAAGAAGCGTTGCGCGAAGCGTGCCACCAGTCGCGCCGAAAGCCCGTTCATCGGCTTGAGGCGATGGCGGAACAACGCGACCGGGATGCCGAGCACGCGGCCGATCAGGATCAGTGGCCAGTATTCCTTGCCGAAATCGCCGACCAGCCAGTCGGGCTTCAGCCGA
>DAIDKO010000087.1 GCA_027450005.1 Rhodanobacter sp.
TAACGCTGGCCGGATGGAAGGCGCTTGGCGGTCAGTTTGCCCTCTCGTTCCCAGCGACGAATCGTGCTCGTCGCTCGACCGATACGTTGGGCGAATTCGCTTATCCGATATTGATTGCTCATAGTGAGTATTTATAGATAGGTATGAGCACATATCAAGCATAAGTTAATTACTCCGGCGGGCGCCCAGTTTACCTGAGCCTTCCGGCGAAGCCGCCGGCCGTGCCAAGATCGCGCGCTGCAACGGAATCGAGGGGCACGCGATGAAATCCTTGGTCAGCCACGAAGGCATGCGTTGCGCCAACTGCGACACGCCGCTGGTCGGCGAGTTCTGCCACGAATGCGGCCAGTCCGTGCACAGCGTGCTCAAGCCGGTGTATTACATGGTCGAGGAGACCGTGGAAACGGTGCTGCATATCGACAGCCGCATCCTGCACACGCTGCCGCCGCTGTTCCTCAGGCCCGGTTTCCTTACGCTGGAATAACTCGCCGGCCGCCGCGTGCGCTACATCGCGCCGTTCCGCCTGATGTTCGTGCTGTGCCTGCTGTGCTGTTTCGCGCTGCACCTGGCCACCTCGGCGGCGATCGACCACAGCCTCGAACGGCACCAGCAGCACTTACTGCTCGACTGCGGCAACGGTTTCTCGATGGCGACCAGCGCCCGAGAAGTGCGCGACCTGCTCGATCGGAAGGACAACCCACTCAATGCCGTAAAGGCCCTTGGCAGTGACGCCATGGCCGCGAAGGTGGAGAAGGCGAAGCAGCGGCTGCACGATGCCGCCAACCTGCGGCTGGTCGAGCTGCACGCGCAGCCTTTACCCGCGTCAAGCAGTACCGTTGCCGCCCCAGTCGTCCGCACGACCTGGAACGGGCATACTGCGGTCAGTCCCGTACGCATCGGCTGGCTGCCAAGCTTCGTCAACGACGGCCTGACCGCCACTTTGCAGCACATCGAGGACAACTGGCACGACTACCAACACGGCGATACGACGGTGCGCGAGGCCGCCAAGGAACGCATGGTCAACGGTGTTTTCGGCAAGCTGCCGGGTGCCATGCTGCTGTTGGTTCCGGCGTTCTCGCTGCTGCTCAAGCTGTTCTACGTGTTCAAGCGCCGGCTTTACATGGAGCACCTGATCGTGGTGCTGCACAGCCAAGCCTTCCTGTTCCTGTGGCTGCTGCTGTGCACCCTGCTGGCGACGCTGGCCCGTTGGCTGGAGCCTCACGCGCACTGGACCACGTACCCGCTGAACTGGCTGGACCGGATCCTGGTGCTGTGGGCGCCGGTGTATCTGCTGCTGATGCAGAAGCGCATCTATCGGCAGGGCTGGCCGATGACCCTGCTGAAGTACTGGTGCATCGGCTGGTGCTGGTTCTGGCTGCTGGCTTTCGTGCTGATCGGCGCAGCCGCGCTGGGGCTGGCGCACTGATTTCGGGCGGCGCGGCTGCGGTTTTGCACAGCGTCAATAAGCTGTCAAGTCACTATGCGGCACGTGACCGTCAAATGAATACTTCCTCGAGGCATTTTTTACATTATTGATTTTAAATACTTTTTCTTCGTGACCAAAACGTGTCCAGAGCGTCGGGAAGGGCGACGCCATGCGCTTCGGCGCCCCTCTTCCCCGCCTCGTCCACAGACTTTTCCACAGGTTTTGTGGATAAACGGAAAAACCTGCCGCAAAGAGTGACTTGCACCCCGTTTCTCGATCCGCCGAGAGCAACCGCGTGCAAACTCCCATCCACCCGAGCCATGCAACGGGAACCTAGCCGCGGCCGGCTTGACCACGCCGCTACACTGCCCGTCATGATGCCCGCCGTCCTGCGCGTCGCCCTGCCGGTGCCCCTGCCCACCCTGTTCGACTACCTGCCGCCCATCGCAGGCGGCGAGGCGCAGGCGGGTTGCCGGGTGCTGGTACCGTTCGGCCGCGGCAATGCGGTCGGCGTGGTGGTGGCGACGGGTGCTGCGCCCGCGGTGGGTACAGGTCGACTGAAGCACGCACTTTGCCTGCTCGACGAGCAACCCCTGCTCGACGCCGAGCTGATGCAGACCCTGGCCTGGGCCGCCGACTATTGGCTTGGCGCGCCCGGCGAGGCCTATGCGAACGCGCTGCCGCTGGCCTTGCGCGAGGCGAAGCCACTGCCGCCGCTGGGCGAGGAATGCTGGTCGCTCACCATCGCCGGGCGCAGTGCACTGGATGCCGGCAGCCGCCGCGGGGCAAGCCGCGCCATGCTTGCCGAGCTTGCCGCAGGCCCGTTGGGTGTGGCCGAACTGGACGCCTGCCAGCCCGGCTGGCGTGCCGCGGCGAGACGGCTGCTCAGCGCAGGCCTCGTCGAACGCGGAGAGCGGATCGCCAGCCGAACCTTCGCAACGCGCACGGGACCTCCGCTCAGCGAAGAACAGCAGCAGGTCGTCGACGCGGTGGCCGGCGACCTCGGCCGCTACCAACCCTTCCTGCTTGATGGTGTCACGGGCAGTGGCAAGACCGAGGTCTACCTCGCCCTGATCCAGCGCGTGCTGGCGCAGGGCCGGCAGACCCTGTTGCTGGTCCCTGAGATCGGGCTCGTCCCGCAGACCTTGCGTCGCTTGCGCGAGCGCTTGGGGGTTTCAGTGGAGGTCATCCACTCCAACCTGGCCGAAGGCGAGCGCGCCCGTGCCTGGCTGCGCGCCCGCTCGGGCGAGACGAAGGTGATCTTGGGCACCCGTTCGGCGGTGTTCACCCCGCTGCCGGAAGTCGGCCTGGTCATCGTCGACGAGGAACACGACGGCGCCTACAAGCAGCAGGAGGGCTTCCGCTACCACGCCCGCGACCTCGCCGTGGTGCGCGCCCGCGCGCTGGGCGTGCCGGTACTGCTGGGCTCGGGCACGCCGTCGCTGGAATCGCTGGCGAACGTGGAGGCTGGCCGTTACCGTACGTTGCACCTGCGCGCTCGCCCCGGCGCGCTGCGGGCGCCCACGGTGCAGATCGTGGACATGCGCGCGCAGCGCCTCGAACACGGCCTGTCGCCCACCCTGCTGGCCGCCGTAGCTGACACCGTGGCGCGCGGGGAACAGGTGCTGGTGTTCAAGAATCGCCGGGGCTACGCGCCCGTGCTCTATTGCCATGCGTGTGGCTGGCATGCCGACTGCCCGCGCTGCGACCGCCCGATGACCCTGCACGCCGGACGGCGTGCGCTGGTCTGCCACCATTGCGATCACCGGGCACGCGTGCCGGACACCTGCCCGAGCTGCGCTGCCACCGAGCTGAAGCCGCAAGGCCAGGGCACCGAGCGGCTGGAAGAAGCGCTGGCCACGCGCTTTCCCGACGTGCCCGTGCTGCGCATCGACCGCGAGACCACCCGCCGCCGCGACGCCTTCGAACACCTGCTCGACGCCCTGCGCGACGAGGCAAAGCCGGCCATCCTGGTGGGTACCCAGATGCTGGCCAAGGGCCACGACCTGCCCAACCTCACCCTGGTCGCCATCGCGGGCGTGGACGAGGGCCTGCTGAGCGTGGACTTCCGGGCCAGCGAGAGGCTGGCGCAGCAGCTGGTGCAGGTGGCCGGTCGCGCCGGCCGCGCCGCCAAACCGGGCCGCGTGCTGCTGCAGACCCACCACCCGGATCATCCCTTGCTGCGCCAGTTGCTGGCGCAGGGCTATGCCGCTGCTGCGCAAAGCCTGCTCGCCGAAAGGCGCCAGGGGGCGTTGCCGCCCTACGCGCACCAGGTGTTGCTGCGCGCCGAAGCGACACAGCGCGTGGCGGTCGACGCCTTCCTC
>DAIDKO010000088.1 GCA_027450005.1 Rhodanobacter sp.
GGCGCGCGCCAGCGGTTTCCGTTCGGCCAGCGTGGACCTGATCTACGGTCTGCCGCGGCAGACCGTGGCGGGCTTCGAGCGCACGCTGGACGAAGTGGTCGCGCTGGCGCCGGACCGGGTCGCGGTGTACGCGTACGCGCACCTGCCGACGATGTTCAAGGCACAGCGGCAGATCGAGGCCGGCGACCTGCCCGACGCGGCGACGCGGCTGGCGCTGATCGGCCGGGCGCTGGCGCGCTTGGGCGAGGCCGGTTACGCCTACGTGGGCATGGACCATTTCGCGCGGGCCGACGACGAGTTGGTGGCGGCGCAGCGTGCCGGCACGTTGCAGCGCAATTTCCAGGGGTATTCCACTCACGGCGAATGCGACATCGTGGGCCTGGGCGTAAGCGCGATCGGGCGCATCGGCGACAGCTACAGCCAGAGCGCGCGCGACCTCGCTGGTTACTACGCGGCCATCGACAACGGCCACCTGCCGATCGCGCGGGGGTTGTCGCTGAGCATGGACGACCTTGTCCGCCGCGAGGCGATCGGTCAGCTGATGTGCTACGGCGAGCTGGACATGCGCGATTTCAGCGAGCAGCGTCGTATCCCGTTCGCGGAATATTTCGCGACGGAACTGGAACGGCTCCGCGCACTGGCTGATGACGGCTTGGTCGTGCTGGACGAGCAGACGATCCGGGTCACACCGCGCGGACGCCTGCTGCTGCGCATCGTGGCGATGTGCTTCGACGCGTACCTCGGCGAAGCCACCGCGTTACCGAGGTTTTCGCGGGCCATCTGACAAGCGGGATGCGGTCCGCCGATGCGGACGATTCCGCCTTGCGCCTTGGCGCGCCGGTTCGACAAGGCAACAAGTTGCGCTGCGTTGCGTTGTCGCACGGTCCGGCGCCTGAGGGAGCACCGGATCGCGGTTCAGGTCGCCGGCATCATACCTTGAGGCTATCCCCTTCGCGTGCCACCAGGCTGTAGAGCACAGGCATCAGGAAGATACTGATGGCCAGCCGCGTGAACAAGCCACTGACGATCACCAGCGCAAACGGTTTCTGCGTATCGGTGCCGACACCTACCGCGATAGCGGCTGGCAGCAGGCCCAGCGCGGCCACCAACGCAGTCATCATGATCGGACGCAAGCGCAGGATCGCACCATCCCGGATGGCCTCGGCGACCGATGTGCCACTCAGTCGCAGCTCGTTGACGTAAGAGATGTACACCACCGCGGTCTGTACCGAAACGCCGAACAAGGCCAGGAAGCCGATGCCTGACGAGACTGAGAACGGCGTGTGGGTGACCCAGAGCGCAACAATGCCGCCGATCGGCGCCGACAGCAGCACGCCGAGTACGGTGATCAGCGGGAATTTGAAGTTGCCGTACAGCGCGAACAGCAGCAGGAAGATGACGGCCAGCGTGAGCGGAAGCACAACGTTCAACTGGTGGTGCGAGGCTGCGTACTCCTTGTATTCGCCGCCCCAGTCGAGGCGATAGTCCTGCGGCAGTTTTACCTGCTTCGCGACTTTCGCCATCGCATCCTGCACCGCGCCGGCCAGGTCGCGCCCCTGCACGGCGAACTGCACGCCGATGTAGCGCGAATCGTTTTCGCGGTATATGAAGGACGCGCCGTTCTCGACTTTGATGCTGGCGAACTCCTTCAGCGGGATCTCCTGGCCGCCCGGCGTCGCGACCGGGATGTCCCCTATTTGCTGGGGAGTATGGCGGTACTGCGGCAGTAGGCGCACCACCAAGTCGAACTGCTTTTCGCCCTGGACCACCTCGGTCGCCACGTTGCCCCCGACCGCAGCCGAGATCAGGTTGTTGATATCGTCCACGTTGACGCCGTAGCGCGCGATTTTTGCCCGGTCGATCTTGATCGCAAGGTTGGGTTGGCCCAGCTCATGCACCAAGGTCACGTCGGTGATGCCAGGCACCTTCTCCATCGCTGCCTTGATCTGCTTACCCTTGGCCTGCAACGTTCGCAGGTTGGGTCCGTATACCTTCACTGCCAACGCGCTCTTAAGGCCTGTCTCGGCCTCGTCCACCGCATCTTCGGCCGGCTGTGCGTAGTTGAACTGGATGCCGGGAAATTTCTGCAGCTTCGCGTTGATTGCGTCGATCAGCGCCTGCTTGTCCCGGTAGGCGCCGTGCCATTCCGAATACGGTTTCAGGCCGACGAAGAATTCATCGTTGAAAAAGCCGGTGGAATCGGTTCCGTCGTCGGGGCGGGCCAGTTCGGACGTCACTGTGGTGACGACCGGGAACGAACGCAGCACTTGGCGGATTTGCGGGGAAATTTTTGCAGCCTCGTCAAACGAGATGGTGTACGGCATCGTCGCGCGTACCCACAGGGCGCCCTCGTCCAGCTTCGGCATGAATTCCGCGCCCATGAAGGGCACCAAGAGTAGCGACAGCCCTAGCAGCGCGGCCGCGGCTGTCGTGACGCGCCACGGATGCGCCAGGCAGGCATCCAGCCACTTCGCATAGCGCGCCTTGATCGCCTCGAAGATTGCGTTGCGGCGCTCATGCACACCCTTGCGCATGAACCATGCGCACAGCACCGGCAGCAGGGTCAGCGTGACGATCAGCGAACCGACGATCGCGAAGATCATGGTATCGGCCATCGGCTTGAACAGCTTGCCGGAGGGACCGCTCAGCACGTAGATCGGTAGGAAGCCGGCCACGATCACGCCCACCGCATAGAACAGCGGGCGATCGACCTCGGCAGCCGCGTCACGGATCACCGCGACGATATCCAGGGTGCCGTCGTCGCGGAGTGAGAGCTGGCGGTAGATGTTCTCCACCATTACTACCGCGGCATCCACCAGGATGCCGAAGTCCACGGCGCCAATCGATAGCAGGTTCGCCGAGGCGTTCTGCAGGTGCAATCCGCAGAATGCGAACAGCAGCGCCAGCGGGATGGTGACGGCGACGATCAGGCCGGCGCGCAGGTCGTACAGGAAGAACATCAACACTGCGACCACCAGCAACATGCCGACCAGCAGGTTGTGCTGCACCACTTCCTTGGTCTGCTGGATCAGGTTGGTGAGATCGTAGAACGGGTGGATCTTGACGTCCTTCGGCAGGATGTACTCGTTCAGCTCCTTGGTCTTCGCTTCGACGCGCCGCAACACGTTCTGGGTCTTCGATCCGGTCAGGGTCATGATCACGCCCTCGACCGCATCGTCCTGGTCCATGTAGCCGAACTCACCCAGGCGCGGCGCGATGCCGATCTTCACGGTGCCGACGTCCTTCACCAGGATCGGCGTGCCGTTGTGCACGGTCAGCACTACGTTGCCGATATCCCGCAGCGTCTTCAGCCGCCCGAGACCACGCACGTAGAAGAACTGGCCGCCCTGCTGGTAAAAGCCGCCGCCGGCGTTGCTGTTGTTCGCGCCCAGCGCGGCTTCCACCTGGGTCACGTTAAGGCCCAGTGCCGCGATCTTCACGGGGTCGAGCAGCACCTGGTACTGCATGTTGCCGCCACCGAACGCGGAATCGTCGGCAACGCCGGGCACCGAGCGGTACTGCGGCGCAATCACCCAGTCCTCCAGCGTCTTGAGCTCCATCGGTGAACGGTCGGAGCTCTGCAGTACGTAGCGATAGACCAAGCCGGAAGGCGGCGACATGGGCGAAAGCGAGGGCGTGACGCCGGCCGGCAGCGTGATGCCCGACAGGCGGTTGTAAACCTGCTGCTGCGCGAAGTAGTCGTTGACGCCGTTGGCGTAGGTGAGTGTGACGTCCGACAGCCCGTACAGCGAGATCGACCGTTTGGTCACCAGGCCCGGGATCGCATTCATCGCGAGCTCCACCGGCACCGTGATCAGGCGTTCGACTTCTTCCGCCGAGTGCCCCGGCCACTGGGTAATGATTTCCGCCATGGGCGGCGACAAGTCGGGATACGCGTCCATCGGCAGCGACTTGTAGGCCATCACGCCGGCAACAGTCAGTGCGCACGAAAGCAGCACGATCAGTAGCCGCTGCTCCAGCGCGAACGCCACGATGCGGTTAATCAGGGAGGCCGGACGCGCTCCGGGGGGCGGGGTCAGCTCGCTCATTGGGTCTGGATGAAACGCACGAAGATGCCGCCCTCGGTCACCACCTTGTCGCCGGCCTTGAGGCCGGCGGCGATCAGGTAGCGGTTGCCGGTACGTACGCCTAGCGTCACCGGACGCCGCGCGTAGCTGCCGTCCGCCGCCTGCACGTACACGAAGGGCAGGTTTTCGTCGTCGCGCAGGACCGCATCCACCGGCACCAACAGGCCACGTTCCGGCCTGGCGGAGCTGATCCGCACGCGCACGTACATCTGCTTCTTGAGCAGGTCGCCGGGGTTGTCCACCACCACGCGGGCGGCCACCGAACGGGTATCGGGATCGACCTCGGGCGACACGTTCGCCACCTTGCCGGGCAGCGCCTTCGCGCCGGAGCCGGCATCGACCTCGGCGCTGTCGCCGACCTGCACCTTGGCGAGGTCGCTGTCGAACACCTGGGCCATCACCCACGCCTTCGACAGGTCGGCCACGGTAAAGCAGGCCGTGCTACCGGCCTGCAGCAACTGGCCGGGCGTGATCGAACGCTGCACCACGGTGCCGGCGATCGGAGCGCGGATCACACCTTGCACGTTGGTCACCGCGCGGCCTTGCTCGATTGCCTTAACCACCTGCGGGTCGACCGGCAGCGCCAGCAGCGCCTGCCGTGCCGCATTGCTATCGGATGCGGCACCGATCGCGTCGGACTGCGCCTGCGCGTTCTCGCGTTGCGAGATCGCGTGGTGGGCGTACAGGTCTTTGTCGTTAGCGGCCACCTGTGCCGCGGCATGCGCGGCGGCCAGCGCCTTGCGGTAGGCGTCGACGGCGGCGGCGAAATCAGGCGAAGCGACGATGGCCAACGGCTGCCCTTGCTTCACCTTCTGGCCCAGACTCACCAGCACCTTGGTCACCGGACCGGAGAACGGCGCCAGCACCGCAGTGGACCGGTTCTGGTCGTAGTCCACCACGCCGGTGGTATCGGTGACCGTCCGGTAGGAGGAGGGCTCGACCGTGTACAGCCGGATGCTCTGCTGCTGTGCCTGGGTCAGGGTCACGTTGTGCGGCGTCGTGGCCGCTGACTGCGGCGCGTCCTGGTGGGACGAGCAGGCGCCGAGTGCGACGGTCGCGAGCAGGGCCGCGAGCGTGGCGCCGCGGCGCACGAAAGCGGGGAGGGGCGTGGCAGGCTTGTTCATCGTCACTGCTTGCTCAGATCGGGGTGGTGCCACCAGCCGCCACCCAGCGCCTGGTACAGCGCAGCGGTATCGGCGAACCGGTTGGCCTGGGCTTGCACGAGGGCAATCCTTGCCTGCTGGTACGACTGTTCGGCATTCAGCAACTGCAGGCTGCCGGCGTAGCCGTCCTTGAGCTGGCGCTGCGCAAGCCGAAGCGTCAGCCTGGCGGCCCGCTCGGCATGTGCCGCGGCCCGCAGCGCCTTCGCGTCCTGGTCCAGCGCGACCAGGGTGTCGGCCACGTTCTGGAACGCGACCAGCACCGTGCTGCGGTACTGCTCCGCGGCCTCAACGTACGCCGCCTTCGCCGCGCGTTGCTGGTGCAGCAAGGTGCCGCCTTCGAAGATCGGCGCAGTGATGCCTGCCGCGATGTCCCAGAAGCCGGTGCCACCGGTGAACAGCTGGGACGTTTCCAGCGCTGTGCTGCCGGTGTCTGCGGAGAGCGTGATATTGGGCAGCCGCGCCGCGGTGGCCACGCCGATCGCAGCGCTGGCGGCGTGCAGGTTGGCCTGTGCCAGGCGCACGTCCGGCCGCTGCGCCACTAGGGCCGAGGGCAGCGAAAGCGGCAGGGCTTCGGGCAGGTGCAGGCTGTCCAGCGTGATCCGCTGACCCACCGCCTGAGAGGGGAAGCGGCCAGCCAGCACCGCCACCAGGTCGCGCTGCTGCGCCAGCTGCTTTTCCAGCGGCGGCAGCGTGGCCTGGGTCTGCGCCAGCTGCGACTCCTGCGTGGCCAGGTCGATCCGGCTCGCATAGCCCTTGGCGTACTGGTAGCGCAGGATGCCCAGCATCTTCGTATTTGCGGCCACCTGCTGCCGCGTGGCATCGACCTGCGCCTGCAGTGCCGCCAGTTGGATCGCCGCCACGGCCACGTTCGAGGCCAGCGTGTTCCAGGTCGCGATCATCTGGAAGCGCGCGGCCTGCTCCTGCGCCTTGAACGACTCGGCCGTACGCCGGTTCGCGCCGAACACGTCGGGCGTGTAGGAAATCGAGAGCTGCGGCGTGTACAGGTTGAACTGGTACTCGCTCGGCACGACCGGATAGTTCGGCGTCGGGGCGATCTGGGTCGACTGCCGCTGGTGGGTGGCCGAGAAGCTCGCCGACACGCTGGGCAGGAAGGCGCCGCGTTGCGCCATCGTGTTCTCGTGTGCCACGCGCAGGGCCGCCTGTGCGGCCTTGAGGTCATGGTTGTGCCGCAGCGCCTGCTTGATCAGCGCATCGAGCGGCGCGGAATGGAACAGCGTCCACCAGTCGCCGGGGATGTCGGCGCCGGGCTCGAAATGCTGGGCAGAGCCGCCGGCCACATACGGCGTCGCGACGGTGGCCGACACCGGCCTGGGCGTATAGCCAGTGACCGTCGGCGCCGCTGGCGCCTTGAAGTTCGGCCCCACCGCGCATGCCGCCAGCACCAGCGCGGCGGCCATCGGCATGCCCCACCGCAAGACGCTGGGCACGGATGTCTGGACGGACGGAATGGAAGCCATGCGGGACCCGTATGCGTTGCGCGTTCTGCTCCGCCGACGGGGATCCCGTCGCGGCACGGGTGCTGAAAGTACGTTATAACATTGCCGACAGCAACGCTGTATTTTCTTGCGACGACGGTCGCGCGGCATTGTCCCGGGACGCTGGGTGCCCGCACCGGCGGAACGCCTGGCGAATGCCGCCGAAAGCCGCCCCTCCTAGCCGGACGATGGTTCGAGCAGCGGCGTAACGATGCGCTCGAGCCGTTCCTGCGTGAGCGCCGGCTGTCGGTCGTTCCAGCCGTCGTCGACGAGCACGCCGCGTCGATCCACGACGAAGCTTACGGGCAGGTGCCAGATGCGGCCGTAACCCGGGACATGCGGGTCGCCAAGCAGGCCGACCGGGAAATGCAGGCTGGACGCGACCTGGCGCACCTGGGCCAGCGTATCGGGCGTATCGAGGCTGAAGCCGAGCACCACGAGACCCTGCTTCGCATGGGCCTGCGCATAGCGCGACAGCAGCGGCAGTTCTTCGCGGCACGGTTCGCACCAGGTCGCCCAGAACGTGAGGATCACCGTCTTGCCGCGCAGGTCGTGCAGGGCAATGCGTTGCCCGTCCAGGGTGTGCAGCGTGATGTCGGGCGCGGGCCGGCCTACGTGGAGGTCGTTCGCGCAAGCGGGTGACGCTCCGAGCAAACACAGCAGGCAGGCAAGGCCGAAGCGACGAAGCGAATGCATGGGAATCGAGATCATGGTGATGGCTCCGGCGCGGGCATGCTTCCAGTGGCATGCCCACGCCTGTGATCGTTGCTCAGAGTTGCATGCTCAGTCCTACGGTGCCGGTCCAGTGCGGGAACAACTGGTACCCGTCCAGGTGGCTGTACACCGGCAGTTGCACGAAGGCATAGAACTGCAGGTTCCTGCTCAGGCTGGCGCTGATGCCCGGGCTGAGATAGGCCACCGTGCCGGCGGTATCGGCGGTGTCGGCGAAAGCCCCCTGGTCGGCGCTGCGGCGGAGCAGGTTGAGCTGCAACTGCGGCACCCAGTTCGCGTGGGCTTCATAGCGCAGGCCGAGGCTGGCGGAAGCCTGGTTGCCGGGACGGTAATCGGCGCCCGGCTGGTTCATCCTTTCGCGCACTGCCGCCTGGAATTGCCCGCTCGCGAACAGGTCGAAGTCCTGGCTCACGGGCTGGAAGTAGTAGGCGCCGACGATGAGATCGGTACTGCCGGTGCCTGCCTGCAGGCTGCTGTCCAGCGACTCGCCCGCGCCAGGCCCCGAGTGGAACGTGGTTGGGTGACCGACGAAGGTGCCGCCATCGGTCTGGCCGCCGTAGTGTCCGGTGGGCAGCTTCACGCCGAACTGCACGCCGAGGTTGTGCGTAGGCAGGAAGCCCTGGTAACTGCCGATCAGCTTGATGTCGCCGATGCCGGCCACGTGCGTGCCGCTGACCTGGCCAGGCGAGGTCTCGTCCGCGATGTACAGCGCCAACTGCGTGCCGTAGGTGTCGTGTCCACGGATGACGTAGGGCAGCACGAACGTCACGCCCCAGTCGGCATCGAAGCGGTAGGTCGCGCCGAGGTTGATGTAGCGGTTGACGGTTCCCTTCTCGATCTCGCCGCCGCCCAGCGACGGATCGGAGGGCCGGTCGACCACCTGCGCCGGCGATGCCGTGTCGCCGTCGTGGCGAAGCTGGTTCTGGTCGATATAGGTGTAATCGAGATTGATCCGCCAGCCGGTCGCGGTGGAATAACCGGTGGCGGCATCCGTGCTGAGCGTGCATCCGCAGGTGGCGCAGGCGTGGGCAAGCTGCGGCGCCAGCGCGGCGGCGAGCAGGAAGGCTCCGCCGCGGGCGGCGTTGCGCCATGGAGGACGACGACGCGATGCCCTTGAGGACGGGGATGGTGTGATAGACATGGAAGATTCGACCCGGGAAGGCGCGGCGAACGCCTGATCGTTCGTTCGCTGCGAACAGGCCCACGGACACCGGCGCAGCGACCGCATGCGATGGCATGCGCGTACCGCTGCTCGGCATCGAGGATGGAAAGGCATCGGCCTGGCCGGATCGGCGCGGGCCTGCCTGTGGTTCAGGTCGAAGCAGGCGGTCCGCGAGGACGGGCCCACAAGCGGGCGGGCGGTTCCAGCGACGGAATCCGGTAGACCGTCGCCACGGCCACGAGCGGTGCGGCCGGCAGCAGGTAAAGGATCGTATGCGCAGCCAGCAGCGACTGCCGGCCGAACAGCACGCAATAGCCGCAGCAGTCCGTGGGATCCCGCGTGCCATCGTGCCTGGATGGATGGCCGGCATTCGCGCCGGCGTGCGGGTGCCCCATGCCCATGGCTTGGGCCATCGCCGCCGGCGCGGTCGGCAGGGTGCGCGACACCAGCGGCGCCACGATCAGCAGGGCCATGGCCAGCCACGCCAGCCATGCGATGGGTTTTCGGTGGACCCTGCGTCGCGACACGCGCTCGACCAGAAAAGGCGGGGAACGGGGCGAAATCTAGCACGCGTCATCCACACGGCGAACGCGCCGTTTGTCGCATGCGAGCCTGCCGACAGACGCAAAGCGACGCCGCGCATCGACACCACGGCTGCGCCGGGCGTTGCCTCCCAGACGGTGGCTACTGTGGAATCCTGCGCAGCTTCGAGGGGTCGTAACCCAGCGCCGCGACCTGCGCCTGCAGCGTCGCCCACGCGGCGGCCGGCACGGTGGGCGTGCGCGCGAACACCCAGGTGTAGTCGCGTGCATCGCGTGCCACGATCATCTGGCTGTAATCGGGCTTCAGCCAGGCCACGATGTACTGCGCCCTGATCGGCCAGAAGACCTGCACGCCCCAGACCGCTCCGCCGCTGCCTAGATGCACGTAGGCGGTCGAATGGATCGCTTTGACCGGACCGTCGGCGGCACCCTTGTTGAAACGGAAGGTGACATGGATGCGGCCGTCCTTCTGCAGCGCATAGGTCTCCACCGCGTTCCATGCGTCGCGTTCGAACACGGTCGGAATCGCCGCGATCAGATACCACTTGCCCATGAAGCGTGGCAGATCGACGTGGGGCACGGGCCGGATCGGCGGCAAGGTATCTGCGCTGGCATGGCCCAGGCACGACACCAGCGCCAGCAGCAGCGCGCAGGCGCGTCGCATGGCCGGCTGCCTATGGCCGCACGAAGCGGTAGTGCGCCACCAGCCACTCCTGGCCGTCGGCGTAGCCGAACAGCTCGGCGCAGGCCATCCAGAACATGCGCCAGCGCTGGAACCACAGCCTGGCGTTGTCCCCGTAGGCCTGGCGCAGCACCGCCATCACCGCGTCGCTGCGGCTGTCCTGCTCCTGCAGCCAGTGGTTGGCGGTCTTCTGATAATGCGTGCCGTCCACCAGCCAGCGCCGTTCGATGCGCAGCGCCTGCTGGAAATGCAGCAGGGTATCGGCGGCCGGCATCAGGCCGCCGGTGAAGAAGTGCCGGCCCATCCAGTTGTCTGCACCGGCCGTCTCGAACGGATAGGCCAGTTCGCGGTGCGCGAAGATGTGAACGAACAGCTTGCCGCCAGGGGCCAGCCAGCCACCGATGCGCTGCATCAGCGTCTGGTAGTTGCGCATGTGCTCGAACATCTCGATCGAGACGCAACGATCGAAGGTCCCAGGCTCCAGCGTCAGCGTATTCACGTCGCGGGTAAGCACCTGCACGTTGGAGATGCCGCGTTCGCGGCACTGCGCCTCGATGTGGCGTCGCTGGCCGTGTGAGTTGGAGACGGCGGTGATGTGCGCCTTGGGGTAGCGTTCGGCCATCCACAGCGTCAGCGAGCCCCAGCCGCAGCCGAGCTCCAGGATGCGTTGCCCGTCGGCCAGCTCGGCGCGCTCGCTGTACAGCGACAGCATGGCGTCCTCTGCCTCGGCCAGCGTCTCGTCGCCGCGCGGGTAGTAGCAGCACGAGTACTTCAGGCGCGGGCCAAGGCATTGTCCGAAGAATCCGGCCGGCAACTCGTAGTGCTGCGCGTTCGCCGCCGCCGTCTCGATGGCTACCGGACTCTGCCGCAGCACGTCGATCAGCTGCGCCTGCCGTTCGCCCTGCGCGGACAGCCCGCCGGTCCGTTCCGCACGCAGGCGGTCGGCGCACATCCGGCGGATGCCGAGGCGCAGCAGGGCGTCGGGCAGCATGCCGCGCTCGGCAAGGCCGAGCACGCCGGGCGCGGGGCGGTCGGACGACAGCAGCGGGGTGTCCATGACAACGGTATTCATCATTCGATCCTCAGGTCGAGGGAGCGTTTCGGGAACCACGGGAACAGCATCGGCGTGCTGCGCTGGTAGGCGCGGTAGTCCTCGCCACGGGTGCGCAGCGCCTGCGCCTCGGTGAATGGGATGCCGCTGATGAAGCGCAGGAACAGGAACATCAGCAGCGGCCCGCTCCACGCCAGCCAGGCCAGCGGCGAGCCGATGGCCAGCGCGACGTAGGCGAACCAGTGCAGCCATTCGAAGAAGTAGTTCGGGTGGCGCGAGTAGCGCCACAGGCCGCTGCGGCAGGTCCGGCCGCGTTGCCGCGGATCGGCACGGAAGCGCGCCAGCTGCGCATCGGCGGCAGCTTCGCCGAGCACGCCGGCGATCCAGATCGCCGTTCCTGCAACCAACCCGGGGAGCGAGGTCGTCGCGTTGGTCGCTACCGCCACGAAGGGCAGGGCGAACAACGGGATCAGCACTGCCTGGAACTGGAAGAACGCGAACAGTCTGCGCTGGTCGCCTTGCCAGTGCTCGCGCAGCGCGCGATAGCGGCCATCCTCCGGTTCGCGGCGCACGCGTCGCCACAGGTGCCACGCCAGGCGCAGGCCCCACAGGCCGCCCAGCACGCCAAGCGCCAGCCGAGGCAACGCCGCGCCGGGGCCAAGCAAAGCCAGGAGCACTGCCGCGCCGCCCAGCCCCGCGGCCCACAGCGCATCGACGATGCTGGTGTTCGTGTGCCGCCGCTGCCAGCGCCAACCCAGTGCCATCATCAGCACGGCCAGCACCCAGACCAGCAACAGGATCAGCCACGCGTTCATGGGGCACTCCGTGCTGCGTCGGCCTGCAGCCCGCGCCGCGCCAATACGGTGAGCAACGGCAACGCGAGGGCCCAGCCCGCCGCCAGCGCCAGCAGCGTCGGCCACATTGGCGAGGGCAGCAGCACCGCGTGCCAGCCGCGCGCAGCGCCAAGGTAGGCCAGCGGCCCGCCCACCGCGCCGAACACCGCGGCCATCACGGGACGGGCATGCAGGTAGCCGAACAAGGGCACGATGGTCAGCGCGAAAGCCAGCCACAGCGACATCAGCCACGCCGGCGACTCGGCCCATGGCCACGGCGTGGCGTAGTGCACCAGACCGCTGCGCACCCACAGGTTCTCCAGCACAAGGCCCAGTAGCAGCGCGACCGCGACCAGCCGCCCTTCGACGCGCCTATGCGCCGATGCGGCCAGCCGCCATGCGGCGAAGACCAGCGCTCCGAGCACGCCGGGCCACCATTGCCCGTGGCCCGCGCCGATCACGGCGGCGAACCACACCGCCTCGTAGGCGACCAGGGTGAGCCAGAAGTTCATGCCGCGCCGCGCTCCGTGCCGGTGCCGCCGCGTCGCCAGCGCGGGCGCGCCATCAGAAGGTGCGATACGCCTATCGAACGTTCGCGGAAGCCGCCCTCGCAATACGCGAGATAGAACTCCCACATCCGGATGAAGCGTTCGTCGAAGCCCTGCGCACGCACCTCGGGCAGCTTCGCCATGAAGCGCTCGCGCCAGGCGTGCAGCGTGCGCGCGTAGGAATCGCCGAAATCCTCCTGCGCGACCAGGGCCAGGTCGCTGCTGCGTGCCTTGGCCGCCAGCATCGCGCTGAGCGAGGGGATGAAGCTGCCGGGAAATACGTGGCGCTTGATGAAGTCCACTGATTTCAGCGCCTGCGCGTAGCGGTGGTCCTCGATGGTGATCGCCTGCAGCAGGGCCAGGCCGTCGGGCTTGAGCAGGCGGCCGAGCTGGTGGAAATAGATGTCCAGGTATTCGGCGCCGATCGCCTCGATCATCTCGATCGACACTAGCTTGTCGTACTGGCCGGCGAGGTCGCGGTAATCCTGCAGCAGCACGTGTACGCGGTCGGCCAGGCCGGCCGCTGCTACGCGTTCGCGCGCCAGCGCGTGCTGCTCCTGCGAGATCGTGGTGGTGGTGACGTGGCAGCCGTAGTGCCTGGCCGCGTGCAGCGCGAAACCGCCCCAGCCGGTACCGATCTCCACCACGCGGTCGCCGGGCTTGAGACACAGCTTGCGGCAGATCAGGTCCAGCTTGCGCGCCGAGGCGGCCTCCAGCGTGTCGTCCGCGCCGGCCCAGTACGCGGAGGAGTACATCAGGTCGCCCGACAGGAACAGCTGGAAGAAGTCGTTGCCCAGGTCATAATGCGCGGCGATGTTGCGCCGGCTGCCGTGGCGCGTGTTGCGGCGGAGCGCGTGCACGGCGCGCATCGCCATGCCGCCGAAGCGCGCCAGTCCGGTTTCCATGCCGTCGAGCAGGTCGCGGTTGCGCAGCAGCAGGCGGATCAGGCCGACCAGGTCGCTGCAGTGCCATTGGCCGTCCATGTACGACTCGCCGGCGCCGACGCTGCCGTTGGCCGCGACGGCGCGATAGAAGGTCGGATCGAGCACGTCGATGTGCACGGCCAGGTCGGCGGGTTCGTTCGCCGGCGTGCCGATCGACGCCGTACCCAGCGCATCGCGCAAGCTCAGCCGGCCGTGGCCGAAGCCCTCCAGCTGCCGCAGCAGGCGCCCGCGCAGGAAGCGGTCGAGGCTGCCGATGGGGGTGTCGGTGTCGTGCTGGGCGATGGCATTCATGGCGCGCCTTGGGAAAGTTTGGGGTGGTCGTGGAAGGGATTGCGTTTCAGCCACAGGCGCAGCGCGTTCCAGTAGATCGCGCCCACCACCTGCGTCGTCATCAGCGGATAGCGCCACAACACGCGCGCCAGCGAAGCCCCGGTGAGTGGCCGCCGTTGCAGGCGTAGGTGGGCGTCGAACTGGCGTTCGCCACCGTGCAGTACGTTCATGTGCACCTGCAGCTCGTCGCCGGGCAGGCTGAAGCGCCAGTCGTAGTCGCGCTCCATCGGCAGGAAGGGCGAGACGTGGAAGGTCTTGGGGAAATCCCAGCGCAAGAGGCGCCCCTGGCCTTGCGCTGTCTCGCGCGGCAGCACGTAGGCGTGGCGTTCGCGCCATGGCGTATTGGTGATCTCGGCGACGATGCAGTCCAGCGTGTCGCCGTCCTCGCCGTAGCAGTAATAGAAGCTGACCGGGTTGAAGACGATGCCGCCGTAGCGCAGATGGGTAAGCAGGCGGATCGGGCCGGCCGGGCGACGGCCGATGGCCTGCTGCACGCGCTGGCGTACGGCTTCGGCCAACGGCAGCCCGGCCGGGCCGAGGTAGTCGCTGCGACGGAACTCGGCGAGGTTGCGGCGCCCGTTCGACCACAGCCAGCGCTTGGCAAACACGCGATCCACCTCGTCGAGGTCGAGATACAGCTGCGCCATGCGATAGGAGAAGGCATGCGGGTGCGGCGCCATCCGGCGATGCCACACCGTGCCTTCGTACACCGCGCTGCGCAGCGTTTCGCTCATGCGGCGGCTCCGACCGGACGGAACGGCGCGGCGACCCTGGCTGGATCCCAGTGCACGTCGAGCGCGGCAGCCACTTGCACCGCGCTGCGCATGCCATCCTCGTGGAAGCCCCAACCCCAGTAGGCGCCGGCGAACCAGGTGCGGTTGACACCCTGGATCTCCGCCTTGCGCTGCTGCGCCGCCACCGAGGCATGCGTATACACCGGATGGTGGTAGCGCATCCGCCGCAGCACCTTGGCCGGGTCGATCGCCTCGCTGCGGTTGAGCGTGACCACGAAGGGTTCGGGTGCGTCGAGCGACTGCAGCAGGTTCATGCAGTAGCTCACCGTGCACGGCGCGCCGGGCTCGCGCGGGATGAAGGCGTTCCACGCGGCCCAGGCCTTGCGCCGGCGCGGCAGCAGCGTGGCGTCGGTGTGCAGCACGACGTCGTTGGCCTGGTAGGGGATCGCACCGAGGATCGCGCGCTCGTGCTCGCTGGCGTCGGCCAGCAAGGCCAATGCCTGGTCGCTGTGGCAGGCAAGCACGACCTGGTCGAAACGTTCGGCCCCGGCCTCGCTGGTCACCATCACGCCGAGCGTGTCGCGCCGGATGTCGCGGACCGGGTTGCCCAGCCGCTCGCGCACCTGCCAGCGCTGGCGCATGGCGCGCACGTAGCTGGCCGACCCGCCGCGCACCACGCGCCACTCCGGCCGCCCGGCCACCTGCAGCATCTGGTGGTTAGCCATGAACTGCACCAGGTAGCGCGCCGGAAACGCGAGGATCTGCTCGGCCGGCGACGACCACAGCGCGGAGGCCATCGGCACCAGGTGTTCGTCGCGGAATGCGGCGCCGTAGCGATGCTCCGCCAGCCAGTCACCTAGCGTGGGACCGGGATGCGGGTCGTTGAGCAGGGCCGGCGCCTCGCGGTAGAAGCGGAACAGGTCGCGCACCATGCCGATGAAGCGCGGCGAGAGCAGGTTGCGCCGCTGGCAGAACAGCGCGTCCAGCGAGGTGGCGTTGTATTCCAGCCCGCTGGCTTCGTTGTGCACCGCGAAGCTCATCGTGGTGGGCTGCGAAGTCACGCCAAGTTCGTCGAACAAGCGGGTCAGCAGCGGGTAGTGCACCGGGTTGTGCACGATGAAGCCGGTATCCACCGCATAACGCCGACCGTCGAGCTCGATGTCATGCGTGTGCGTGTGGCCGCCGAGGTAGTCGTTGGCCTCGAACAGCGTCACCTCGTGGCGGCGGGAGAGCAGCCACGCCGAGGCGAGGCCCGCGATGCCCGATCCGATCACCGCGATGCGCATCTCAGCGCTCCGCCTTGGCAAGCACCCAGGCGGGTACCGGCTTGAGGTCGTGCACCAGCCCGAGCAGGGCCATCAGCTTGAGGCCGTACCAGGTCAGGTCGATCTCCCACCAGCGAAAGCCCTGGCGTGCGCTGCCGGGGAAATAGTGGTGGTTGTTGTGCCAGCCCTCGCCGAAGGTGAGCAGGGCCAGCCACGGGTTGTTGCGGCTGTCATCGCGGGTGGTGAAGCGGCGGGAGCCGAAGCGGTGCGCCAGCGAGTTGATGGTCACCGTGGCGTGGAACAGCAGCACCGTGGAGACGAAGAAGCCCCACACCAGCAGTTGTCCGCCGCTTGTATGCAGCTCGGGCGCCACGTGCTGCAACAGCACGCCCAGCGCATACAGCGCCACCGCCAGCAACACCGGCACGGCGATGTCGTAGCGGTCCAGCCAGCGCAGCTCCGGGTAGGCTGCCAGATCCGGCACGCGCTCCAGCTCGGTGCGGAATGCCCGCGGCGTCAGAAACCAGCCCATGTGGCTCCACAGGAAGCCATGCACGCCGGGCGAGTGGGGATCGAGCAGGGTATCGGCATTGCGATGGTGGTTGCGGTGGTGTGCGGCCCACCACAGCGGGCCGCGCTGCACGCAGGCGGCGCCGATCACCGCGAACGCGAACTGCACGGCGCGCGAGGTGCGAAACGTCCTGTGCGAAAAGTAGCGATGGTAAAAGCCGGTCAGCGCGAACATGCGCAGCGCGTACAGCGCGGCCGCCACGGCCAGCGCCGTCGTCGACACGCCGACCCAGATCACGCCGAGGCAGGCCAGGTGGAGCGCCACGAACGGCGCCGCGCGCAACCAGTCGATGCGATCGGCGCCGGGACCGTCCGGCCCCAAGGTCGGCTCCGCCGTATCGAACCACTGACGCAGGCTGCGGCGATGGGACGGGGCGGCGACCATGCTTGCGGCGGGGGTGGGGCGGTGGGACATGGCGGCGATCCGGTTGCGTGTTGTCATTCGATACGGACGCGGCAGGCAAATGGATGCAGGCCAGCGCCGGTTTCGCGGTGCATCCGATCGTTGCCGGCTTGCGTATACCGGGTCGACAGCATCCACCATCGCCATGCCCTAAGATGAAAGCCGATTTCCTTCAAGCAAGCTTGTCGCCATTCGAGGTGGCGAGGGCCATGTCGAGCAGCGACCCTCAAGTGCGGGATGCGGAATACTGGTCCGCGCAGATGGCGGCGGTGTCGCATCGGCGCGACCGCGACTGTTTCATGCGCATCTACGACCACTTCGCCCCGCGTGCGCGGCTCTACCTGAAGGGGTTGGGTTGTCCCGAGGCGGTGGCCGAGGAACTGGCGCAGGAGGCCCTGCTGCGGCTCTGGCAGCGCGCCTCGTCGTACGACGCCTCGCGCAGCAGCTTATCCACCTGGCTGTTCCGCATCGCGCGCAACCTGCATATCGACCGAGTGCGCCGCGAACCATGCTGGGTACCCATGGACGACGAGCCGGGATGGCCGGACAGGGACGACGCCAGCGGGTTTTCCTCGGCCGAGAGCCATGCCGAGCATGTCGACCTCCAACACCGTATCGAACGCCTTCCGGCCGTGCAGGCCCGCCTCATCCGTATGTCCTACTTCGAAGCCAAGTCCCACCAGGAGATCGCCGACGAACTCGGCATGCCGCTGGGTACCGTGAAATCCAGCCTGCGCCGGGCGTTCCAGCGCCTGCAGCTTGGCGTGAGGGGGCAGGCATGAACCCGCGCCATCATCTCGACGAAGCCACGGTGCTGAGTTTCGCCGCCGGCGCGCTGTCGGCGGAGATGGCCGCCGTCGCGGCCACCCACATGGAAGTGTGCGAACTCTGCCGCGAGCGCCTGTCCGAGGCCGAGCGCATCGGTGGCGCCTTGCTGGGCCAGCAGCAGCCTGCCGCGGGTGCCGACGCCGCGCGCGGCGCCCGCCTGCGCGAAGCGATGCTGGACCTGCTCGACGAGGAGCCGAAGCTCGAGGCGGACGCGGCCAACGGGCGCCTGCGACCGACCGATGCGCCTGTCGACGCGGACTGCCTGCCGCGGCCGTTGCAGCCATACTTCGGCCGTTCCTGGCGCGCGCTGCGTTGGCGCTGGATGGCGCCGGGCGTGCACATGATCCGCGCCGCGCGCGGCAGCGGCGACACGCTGATCCTGCTCAAGATCGCCCCGGGCAAGAGCATGCCGATCCACAGCCACCAGGGCACCGAGCTCACGCAGATCCTGCAGGGTGCCTACGACGACGCGCTCGGCCACTATGCGCCTGGCGACGTCGCCGACCTCGACAACGAGATCCAGCACCAGCCGGTCACCGCGCCCGGCGTGCCCTGCGTCTGCGTGGCCGCGCTGGATGCACCACTACGTTTCCCCGGCTGGCTGGCGCGCAAGCTGCAGCCGCTGGTCGGATTGTGATCCTGCCGGGCACGGCCGATGCCGGGCACCGTGCCCGGCACCGGTAGCTTGTGGCAGCCCTCGTCGCCTGCGTAGGGTTTGTCGTCAACGGGGCCGGCCTGTTCGAGCCCGGCACGGCCTTGAGTGCCATCATCCTCCACGCCTGAACAGGCGGGGCTTCGCAGCAGCGGCAAACGCCTGGCGTCCTGGCGTCGGTAAATCCCGGCACTGATATCGACGGATATCGGCCCGACCTGCATCCGGCGGGGCCCAATCCACGTAAGAGGCGGCAACACTTCCTCGGGAGCCTGCCGTGTCTTCTGCCTTCCTGATCTACGGAGCCACCGGCGGCGTCGGATCGTGCCTGGCGCGGATGCTCGCCAGCGAAGGCCACCGGCTGCACCTGGTGGCGAGAAACGCGGCGGGCCTGGAAGCGCTGGCTCAAGAACTGGGAGCGGACTGGACGGCAGCGGACGTACTCGACGACGCCTCCTTCGCCCGCGTCGCCGAGCGCGCGCCACGGACATTGGATGGACTGGTATACGCCGTCGGCAGCATCAACCTCCGGCCGCTGGCGCGGGTCACCAGCGCCGATCTGGAGCGCGACTATCGCCTGAACGCCGCGGGCGCCGCGCTGGCGATCCAGGTGGCGGTGCCGGCCCTGCGGGCCAGCACCGCGAGTGCGTCGGTGGTGCTGTTTTCCTCGGTGGCTGCCGCGCGCGGCTTTCCGATGCACAGTTCCATCGGCATGGCCAAGGCGGCGGTGGACGGCCTGACGCGTTCTCTGGCCGCCGAATTCGCGCCTTCGATCCGCGTCAACGCCGTGGCCCTGTCGCTGACGCAGACCCCACTGGCCGGCAGCATGGTCGCCAGCCCAAAGATGCGCGATTCCATCGCCGCGGCGCATCCGCTGGCGCGGCTGGGGCAGCCGGAGGACGCTGCGCATCTGGCGGCTTTCCTGCTCTCGTCGCGGGCGGACTGGATCACCGGGCAGGTCATGGGTCTGGATGGCGGTCGCGGCGCGATCGCCTCGAAGTAGGGCGCCCTCGATGCCCCCAATGCGCAGCAAACACGATCTGCCCAGCAAGCGATGCGTGACATGCGGGCGAAGCTTCCGCTGGCGGCGGAAATGGTCGCGTGACTGGGAAAGCGTGAAGTATTGTTCGAGACGTTGTCGCGGCCGAGCCTGAGGTGGGAAAGGGCAATGAATATTCTTCTGGTGGGAGCGACCGGGCTGGTCGGGCAGGGCGTGCTCAAGGTGCTGCTGCAGGATCCCGGGGAGCCGCAGGTGACGGTGCTGGTGCGCCGGCCGTTCCCCGCTGCGTCACCCCGCGTTCGCGTGATGCAGGTGGCGGATTTCTCGACCGCGGTGCTGGAACGGCTGGATCTCGGCGGCTTCGACGCCTGCCTCTACTGCGCTGGACCGCTGCCCCTGCTGCTCTCCGAGCAGGCGTACCGGGAGGCCACCGTCGGCGTGCTTGAGCGTGTGTCGTCGGCCTTCGCCAAGGCCAATGCTGGCGGCTACCTTGTCTACGTATCCGGCGCGGCTGCGGACGCGGGCAGCCGCTGGATGCCCCTGCGCGTTAAGGGCCAGGCGGAGCAGGTGCCCGGCCGGGCCGGCCTGGCTTCCACCTGCCTGCGCCCGGGCGGGATCCGGCCAACCCAAGGCGAACGCTCGCCGCACCGCATCCGGCGCGTGATCTACGCGCTAGGCACGCCGCTGCTGGCGCTGGTGGAGAAGCTGATGCCGGCAAGCTTCACCACCACCGAAGCGGTTGGGCGCTGCATGATGGCGCTGGTGCGCGCCGGAGCACCCTATCCGCCGATCTTGGAGAACCGGCAGATCAGCGCCTTCGGAGCGCGCTGACCCGGCCGGTCGGGTTCATGCCCCGTGCCGGGGCAACAGGCTCAGGAACTCCTTGCGCAGCGATGGATCACCGAGGAAGGCCCCTCGCATCACGCTGTTGGTCATGCGCGCCTCGTCGTCCTTCACGCCGCGCCAATGCATGCAGTAGTGGTCTGCCTCCATCACCACGGCGACGCCGTCGGGCTGCAGGCGCTGTTCCAGCAGGTTGGCGATCTGGCTCACGGCCTCTTCCTGGATCTGCGGGCGGCTCATCACCCAGTCCACTAGCCGGGCGTACTTGGAAAGGCCGATCAGGTTGGAACCGGCATTCGGCAGCACGCCGATCCACACGCGTCCCATGATCGGGCACAGGTGGTGCGAGCAGGCGCTTCGCACGCGCAAGGGCCCCACCACCATGAGTTCGTTCAGGCGTTCCGCGTTGGGAAACTCGGTGACCGCAGGCGCCGACTGGTAGCGCCCGGCGAATACTTCCCGCACGAACATCTTGGCGAGCCGGCGCGCGGTTTCACGCGTGTTGTGGTCGTGCTCGACGTCGATCACCAGCGCGCGCAGCAGCGCCTGCGCCTTGCAGGCGACTTCCTGCTCGATCGCCTCGAGCTCGCCGGCTTCTAGGTAGTCCGCGATGTTGTCGTTGGCGTGGAATCGTGCGCCCGCGGTGCGCAGGCGCTCGCCGACGCGCTGCGAAACCGAGGCGGCGGGCAGGTGGGAGAGGTGCGGGATGTTCGGCATGGGCGTGGACATGGTCTTCCTCGGTCGCTGGCGGGACGGAGTCCCGGCGTGCAGGCACATCGGGGGCTACCCGTATTTCTACGTAGCCGGGTGCCCGTTGGATCCCGTCGGACCGGTGGCCGTCACAGTTCATCCAGGCGGGACAACAGGGTTGCGGCGCGTGCACGCAGTTCGCCGAGTCGTGCCGGCGCCATGCGGTCCAGCTGCCGGTACGGCATCGCCAGGCGCGGGTTGTGCGCGAGGCGCGCGCGCTGGCGCGCCAGGAAGTCCCAGTACAGGGCATTGAACGGGCAGGCGCGTTCCCCCGTGCGGTCCGCCTGCCGGTAGTGGCAGGCGCTGCAGTAGTCGCCCATCCGGTGGATGTAGGCGGCGGCGGAAACGTAGGGCTTGGTGGCCAGCAGGCCACCGTCGGCGAACTGGCTCATGCCCAGCGTGTTGGGCAGCTCGACCCATTCGAAGGCGTCGATGTAGATGCCCAGGTACCAGCGGTGCAATGCGTCGGGATCGAGTCCGGCCAGCAGGGCGAAGTTGCCGATCAGCATCAGTCGCTGGATGTGGTGGGCGTGGGCGTGTTCCAGCGACTGCGTGATGGCGTGGCGCAGGCAGTTCATCCGCGTGTCGCCGGTCCAGAACCAGTGCGGCAGGCGGCGCGCGTGGCCGAAGAAATTGCCTGTGGCGTAGGCCGGCATGCGTGCCCAGTAAACGCCGCGCACGTATTCGCGCCAGCCGAGGATCTGCCGCACGAAACCCTCCACCGCGGCCAACGGCGCCTCGCCCGCGTGCCACGCAGCCTCCGCGCGCGCGATCACCTCGCGCGGTGAGAGCATCTTGACGTTGAGCGCAAAGGAAAGCAGCGAGTGGAACAGCTGCCGCGCATGACGGCTCATCGCATCCTGGTAGTCGCCGAAATACGGCAAGGCGTTGCGCACGAAGGCATCCAGCTGCAGCAGAGCCTCAGTGCGGTTCAGCGGCCAGCGGAAGTCCTCCGCCTGCGGCTGGCCGAAGCTGCGCACGCCGGCGGCGACGATGCGCTCCCACAACAGGCGATGGTCGTGGCGGGCTCGCGGATCCGGCGGCTCGGCCGGCGTGCCGGGCCAGGCCTTGCGGTTGGCGGCGTCGAAGTTCCAGCGCCCGCCGGCCGGCTGCCCGTCCGGTTCCATCAGCACGTGGTGCACCCGGCGCATCTGCCGGTAGAACGGCTCCATCGTCCAGCGCCGACGCGTACCGAAGAACGCGGCGGCATCCTCGCGCCGGGTGAGGAAATGCCCGCTATCCACCAGACGTGCCGGGATGCCCAGCCCGTGCGCGTAGTCGGCGAGCTGCCGGTCCAGGCGCCACTCGTCCGGGGCCTGGTATTCGAACGCGGTGGCAGCGGACTCGCCGATCAGGCGATCCAGGTTGTCAGGGATGGCGTGCCGGTTGTCCGGATCGTCGATCGCGAGGTAGCGCACCCGGTGTCCGGCCACCTGCAGCTGCCGCGCGAACTCGCGCATGGCGGCGAAGATGGCCAGGACCTTCTGCGCGTGGTGCAGGACGTAGTCGGTCTCCTGGCGCACCTCTATCAGCACGTAGAGCACGTCGGGATCGACACTCGCGAACCACGCGTGTTGAGGGTTCAACTGGTCGCCCAGCAGCAGGCGCAGCACGGTCACGGGTGGCGCCGGTCAGTCGAAGCGCGCCGATGGCTGGCGCCGCATTCCGAGGCTGTGCCACAGCGAGCATGCCGTTACCACGCCGGCCAGGATCAGGGCGGCCCATGCGGCGACGCCGGCGCCGGCCAAGTCTGACGCATGCTGCCTGGCGTACACGCCGAGCAGGCCCCAGACCACCGCCGACGCGTACCAGGGATTGCCGGCCATGCGGGTGATGGCGGTCAGCACCAGTAAGGCCGCCAGCGCGAACAGCACCAGCGTCCACGGCAGCATGTGGGCGAGCGGGAGCAGGCGGAAGGCCACGATCACCTGCGCCACGTTGAGGAATACCGCCAGCGATACCCAGCCCGCGTGCAGCGACAGCGGCACCCATTGCCACCACGGGCCGCGTGCGTGGCGGCCCGTGCGCGAGACCTGCCATGCGGCAGCCAGCAGGCAGGCCAGGCTGCCCCAGATGATGGCCAGTGCCAGCCAGAACCATTGCAGCGAGAACACCACCATCCACAGCGACGTCAGCGCGAAGCCCGCCGCCGTCAACGGCCGGATCCGCCGCAAGGCCGGGTTGTTCCGACGGTCCAGGCACTGCCAGGTGCCGTAGAGCACGTCCAGCAGGAAGATCGGGCCCCAGATCGCAAATGCGTAGCCCGCGGCCACGATCAGGGTCGGATAACGGTCGGAAATCGCGCCGTTGGTGGGCCCGAGCAGTCCGCTGTTGGACAGCCAAGCCACCGCTGGCATCGCCCAGGCCAGCAACGCGACCAGATGTCTCATGGGCAGGTACCGCCGAAGGTCTGGCTATCCGGGTTGTTCTCCGGCCAGCGCTGCGGCGCCTTCACGATCTTGGCGACGTCGTAGCCCATGCTCCTGGCGCGATTCAGCATGGCCCGGTAGTCGGCGTCGGAAACCTGCGGCGTGCGCGCCATGTACCAGAGGTAGTCGCGTGCATCGCGCACCACCATTACCTGGCTGTAGTCCGGCTTCAGCCAGCCGACCAAGTACTGGGTACGCAGGAACACGAAGAAGCGCACCCGCCATTCACCGTTGCCGCTTCCCGGCACCACGCTGGCGGTGGAATGGATCAGCTTCACCGGCGCCTCGAAACTGCCGGGGCGCTGGCGGAACCAGGTGCAGATCGTGCCGTCCGCGTTGCGGCTGTAGGTCTCCACGGGGTTGTGGCCGCCGCGCTCGAAGCGGGTGGGAATCGAGGCGATCACGTACCAGCGGCCCATGTAGCGGGACAGGTCCACGCCGTGTACCGGCGGGATCGGATCGGTCGTGCCCGCGCATGCCGTCAGCGAGAGCATGGCCAGCAGGGCAATGGCGAGGATGGTGCTCATGCGTTTCACTTGGATACCCGGCAGTGGCGCGGCACCCGTTGCCGCCTTCGTGCATACGGTGGGGCGGCCCGATTGGATGCCCCGTCGGCGCGGTCCGGTCAGCGGGACGGCAATGCCTGCCATGCGTCCAGCGCCGCCTCGCGCGTGGCGCCGACGTCCACCATGGGCGCGGGATAGCCGCAGGCGGCGAGTGCCGCCGGGTCGCGCCACGGCTCGTGCAGCAGCTTCGCCGGCAACGCGGCCAACTCGGGCAGCCAGAGCTTCAGGTAGGCCGCCTCGGGATCGAACTTCGCCGCCTGCGAGTAGGGGTTGAACACGCGGAAATACGGCGCGGCATCGGCGCCGCAACCGGCGACCCACTGCCAGCCCAGCGTGTTGTTGGCGAGGTCCGCGTCCACCAGCGTGTCCCAGAACCAGCGTGCGCCGTGGTGCCAGTGCTGGCGCAGGTTCTTGGTGAGAAAGCTCGCCGCGACCATGCGTACGCGGTTGTGCATCCAGCCGGTGTGCCACAGTTCGCGCATGCCGGCGTCCACCAGCGGGACGCCGGTGCGGCCGCGCTGCCAGCGGTGCAGGGCGGCGGCATCGTCGTCGGCCCAGCGGAAGGCATCGAAGCGCGGGTTGAAGTTTTCGCTGGGCGTGTCGGGGAAGTGGTAGAGCAGGTGGTGCGCGAATTCGCGCCAGCCCAGCTCGCGCAGATAAGGTTCGGGATCGGGCCGGCGTCGCGCGTCGATGCGTTCGGCGTGCAGCTGCAGGGCATGTCGGATCTGACGCGGCGTGACCTCGCCGAAATGCAGGTGCGGCGACAGGCGCGAGGTGCCGTGGCGTGCGGGCAGGTTGCGGCCGTCCACGTAGCCGGCCAGGGCATCGTCGGCGAACACCTCCAGCAGTTCCTGCGCGCCGTCCTCGCCGGGCTGCCATTGTCCGGCCAGGCCGCCGTCCCAGGGTAGCCGTGGCAAAAGCTGCAGCGCCTCCAGCGGCAGGCTGCCGAGCAAGCGCAACCACCCACGGGCGCGCGCCGCCGGCAACGGTGGCTCATCCGGCAACTGCGCCCGCAGCTTGCGCCAGTACGGTGTGAACACGCGGTAGGGCTGGCCCTCCGCCGTGGCCAGCTGCCACGGCTCGCACCACAGGTTGCCGGGAGCGCTGTGCACGGCGATGCCGTCGGCGCGCAGCGCCGCCTTGAGCGCGGTGTCCTGCGCGATCGCGACAGGCTCGTAGCGACGACTCCAGTACACCGTGCGGGCGCCGCTGGCGGCGATCAGCGCGCGCAGCGCGGGCAGGCTGTCGCCGCGCGCGATGTGCAGCGCGGCGCCCTGTGCTTCCAGGCCTCGCTGCAAGGCTTCGAGCGCGCGGTGCAGCCACCAGCGGCTGGCCGCGCCGGGCTTCCATGGCGCCTCTTCGTGCGGCGCGTGCAGGTACACCGGAAAAACGCGTTCGTGCGCGGCACAGGCTGCGGCGAGCGCAGGCTGGTCGGCCAGTCTAAGGTCGCGTCGGAACAGGACGAGGGCGGTATCGTGCATGGCTGGCGGTGGCTTGCTCGGGGTGCGGTTGCGTCCGGTCCGGCCAGCCATCGCGACGGCGACGGCAGGGCTGCAACCGGTCGCTGCCACCCCCGCAGGTGCGGGCAGGGAGGTATATCCGATTATGATGATTACGTGCACGCCGCCGGATCGGATGCACCGACGCGCAACCCGAACCGCCGCTCAGCGGTAGATGATGTCCTTGCGCTCCGGGGCGAGGCGGGCGAGCAGGCGGTTCTGCACGCGCACTGGCACGTGCTGGTGGTTCATGGCAGTGATCAGGTCCTGCACCACGGCGTTGAACGTCGCCTCGTCGATGTGCATGCCGCGGTGCACCTCGGCCATCGAGTCGCCGGTGTAGCGGCAGGGCCCTTCGGCCAGCTGGCAGAGGTAGTCGGTGAAGTGGGTCTGGAAGAGGCCGATGTCGACGTGCCGGAAGGCGGGAGCCACCAGCGGGTCGCGGGCGAAGGCATCCAGCAGTTGGTCGGTAATCGCGGCGATGCCGTTGCGGCCACCGAGTTGCACGTACAGCGTGGGATTGCGCGTCGGTGTGCTAGCGCAACCGGCCAGCAGCAAGAGTGCGGTGGCGAGGCAGCTCAGATGGCGTTTCATCACCGACTCCCCTGCAGCGAGACATACCAGCCGCGTTGGTTGCGCAGGCCGGCGATCGGGCCGAGCGACACATAGGCGGCCGTCAGCGCGACATGCTTGCAGGGGAACCAGGCCACGAACAGGTCGGACGCATGGCTTTCGCGGGCGAACGACAGGTTGTCGGGCTTCTGACGGTACTCCGCGCCCACCGCCACATGGGGATCGGGCATCACGGCGAGCGAACCCTCGCCGACCAGCCTGCGCCCGCCACGGTCGCCACCGAAGCCGAGCAGGCCGAACTGGTTGGCGGCTGTGGAACGCAGCGTGACGTTCCACAGCAGGTTGTATCCCGCGGCCGCACCCAGCAGCAATTGGCTGGCGGCCAGATAGATGTCGGTACCGCTATCCCGCCGCGCGCCGGCCAGGTGCGGGATGGTGAAGTCGAGCAGGCGCTTGTGCTGCACGCCGAGCGAGAATTGCGGCAGCGGCCCATAGACCAGGTCGCCGGCGAGGCGGAGCTTGGCACCGAACACGTCCTGGCGCAGCGCCGCGCCGGGATCGCCGATCGCCTGGCCAAGCGTGCCGAGGTCGAAGCGGTCGCGCGCGGCGGAGAGTTCCACCCGGTTGTGCCAGGTGAAGGCGGCGCCCCAGGCGTCGAGCCGGTAGTCGGGCAGATCGAGCCGGGTACGGAACGCGGTGGCGCCCGACTGCTCGCGGGTGCCGTAGCCGGCCAGTACCGCCCATGGCACCAGGCCACCACCGGCGCTGCCCTCGATCTCGGTCACTCCGCCGGTGGCCAGCAGGCGGCCGTCGCCGGCATGCGCGGCAAGGGGCAGGGCCAGTGCGAGCAGGCAGCCGGGGCGGGCGAGAAGCTTCATGCGGAGGCCATGGTTGTTTCGGCCGCGCGACGGCGTGCGGCCTCGGTAAGCCAGCCGGTGGCCTCGGCTGCGACCATCGGGCGGCTGATCAGGTAACCCTGCGCGCTGTCGCAGCGATAGTGCTGCAGCAACTGCAGCGTGCGCTCGGTCTCCACGCCCTCGGCGACTACCTTCAGTCCCATGTTGTGGGCCAGCTCGATCGTCGATCGCACGATCACGGCGTCGTCTTCGTCTTCATCCATGCCGATGACGAAAGACTTGTCGATCTTGAGCTCGTCCACGGGTAGGCGCTTGAGATGGGACAGCGAGGAATAGCCGGTGCCGAAGTCGTCGATCGCCAGCCGCACGCCGCAGGCCTTCAGGCGGTTGAGCACCTCCAGCGAGCGCAATGCATCGCGCATCACGGCGGTCTCGGTGATCTCCAGCACCAACCGGCCCGGGTCGAGCCGGTAGTGCGCCAGGTGGCGCGCCAGCAGGTCGGGCAGCTCGCCGCTGGCCAAGTCCATCGCCGAGAGGTTCAGCGCGACCCCGACATCCAGTCCGTTCTCGGCCCATTCGGCGCACTGACGGATCGCCTCGTGCAGAACCCATTCGGTGAGCGGCCGGATCAAGCCCGAGTGCTCGGCCAGTGTGATGAATTCGTCCGGAGGCACCCGTCCATGGCGCGGATGCTGCCAGCGCAGCAGCGCCTCGACCTGCGCGACATGCCGGTTTTCCAGCTGCAGTTTCGGTTGGTAGAAAAGCGCGAGTTCGCCGTTGGGTACGGCGTGCCGCAGGTCGTTGACCAGCGACAGCCGGTGCAGATGCTCGGCATCGCGCCCGCTGCGGTATGCCTGCAATCGCTGCCGCGCCTCCTTGGCGTCGTACATGGCGATGTCGGCCCGGCGCAGCAGTTCGTCCACTTCCTCGCCGTGTTCCGGAAACACCGCCATGCCGGCGCTGGCCTCGAGGAAAAGTTCCACCGAACCGGCTTGAACGGGACGCGAGATATCAGCCAGCAGGTGCTCTGCGCGCTGGTCGAGAAGCGTGCGATCGGCGGCACCGATCAGCACGACGAATTCGTCACCGCCGAAACGGGCCAGCGCATCACCTTCACTCAGGCCGTCCCGCAGGCGCCGCGCCACCTCCACCAGCACCAGGTCGCCGATGGCGTGGCCCATCGAGTCGTTGATCTCTTTGAAACGATTCAGGTCGAGCACCAGCACGCCGAGCAGGCGGCCGTCCCTGCCTGCATGGTTCAGCGCCTCGGCCAGCAGTTGCTGCATGCGTGCGCGGTTCGGCAGGGAGGTCAGGTTGTCGTGGAAGGCGGCGTAGGCAATCTGCTGCTCGCGCCGGGCGATGCCACGCTGCATGGTGTTGAAGGCCTCGGCCAACTGGCCCAGTTCGTCGTTGTGTGCGACCGGCACCGGACCGAGGTAATCGCCATGGCCGATACGGCGGGCCGCGTCGGCCAGTTGCGATACCGGTCGGGTGATATTGCGCGACAGCCAGAGCACGCCGCCCAGCGAAGCGAGCAGCGAGGCCAGCGCGATCAGCATCAGCTCGCGCCCCAACGTGCGGTAGGTGGAAAGCGCGCGGTCGCGTGAGTACTGCAGCAGCGCGCCGGCCATGCCGCCGCGGCTGACCAGCGGCTGCCAGCGGGTGAAGTAGTGCTGCTCGCCCAGCGCAAGCAATCCCGGAGACGATCCGCCCGCGTGCGCCGCACCGAACAACGCGTCCCGCACGTTGCCGCCGTCATGGGGCAGAGTGCTGGCGATCCAGCGTTGTCCGTGCTGGTCGCGGGCGACGAAGCTGACTTCCAGGCCGGTAAGTTCCTTCAGCGTGCTGGCCAGCTTGTCGTCCAGCGCGAAGCCCATGCCGACCCAGGCGATCGGCGTGGGCGCCCGCACTGGCACGATCACCAACTGGTATGGCCGGCCGCCGATCACCGCGACGGAAGTGCCGGAAGCGCTGGCGTCGGCCCCGGCCACCAGTCCCGACCAGTCGCCTGCCGGCACCGTTCGCCCGCTTGCGTCGAGGCTGGCCACCACATTGCCGTCGAGCCGGGTCAACACGGTGAGATCGGCGGCGATGCGGTGGCCCTGGTTGTAGAGCACGGAGTGGATGGTGGGAATGTCCCCTGTAGCCACGGCCTGCTTGAAGCTGAAGTCACTGGTGGTCACCCGCACGGCATCCAGCAACTGTTTGCCGCGGTTGGCCAGCTGGTTGTCGAATACCTGGGTGCCGGATGCCAGTCGCAGTTGCGCCTGATCCAGCGCGCTCTGGCGGGTGGCGTAATAGAAAGCCAGGAAGGTCGGCACCTGCACCAGCACGAAAAGACCGAGCAGCAGCAGCGCAAGGCGTGCGCGGAAATCAATGCGCATGCGGCTGTACCCGGTCGCCGAGGCCGATCTCGAGATTCGGTGGCGGCTTATTGGTGAGTTCGGCCGGATGCAGCTTGAGAACGTACTGCCGCTGAACGGTGCCGCTGCCGAGGGTCACGGGCTCGCTCACCGACGGCGTATTGGTGTCCTGACGCGGATGCCACAGCTTGAGCGTGTAGTGGCCGGACGGGGCTTCCACCGTGGCGGTGCCGTCGGCCCCGGTCTTGGCAAACCATGGCGTGTCGACCACCACGACGTAGCCAAGCATCCAGTCGTGGATATTGCAGCCGAGGGTGACCACGCCCGGACGATCGAACAGTACGCTGGAAGTGTGGTTGCCGGCGTAAAGTTTCAGTTCGAAGCGCTTGGCTGGCGAGAACGAGTACACGTGGTGGCGCACGTTGTCGCTATTCGGAAAGCGCACCTCGGTGCCGGTCTGCACCACCAGCACCTGCGGCACGAAACTGAGGTTGCGCTGATCCATCGTGGCTTGCGCGGCATGCACGGGTGGTGCGGCCCGGTCGAGCGGCAGCAGCGAGACCACGGCATCGGCAACGGGCGCACCCTGCGTGTCGCGCACCTGCACGCGCACCGCGGTGGCCGTGGCACCGTCGACGCAAGCCGAAATGAGAACGAAACCGAGGGCCAGTCGGGACAGGGGAAGCAGGTGCATGCACGAATCCAGGAGCTGGCGATGCCGAAATGGTCGACGGAGCGATCCACGGCCCTGCGGCCACCCCGGTTGGTGCGGAATTATTCCTGCGGGACGCCTCGTCCCTGTCGGCTGAGCGACATGCCTTCTTTAGCACGCGATCGGCTGCTTCTCAACAAGCCGCCATGCGCGATGGCACTGGCACGTCGTGTCGGCAGGCGACGCATTGGCGTGCCGCATTCGACCGATGAAGACGCCGGACTACCCAATCACACCATCGCAAGGGGAGGTGACCGTAGCGGTTGGCCGCGCGTGGTCGAACAACCAGCCGCAGTCGTTCAACACCGGCTTCGCCTGTGCCGGCAGAGAGACTGCGACCCAGCCCGGGCCGGCGGTAGAGGCGCCCGTGACCCATGCCGGGTCGCATGGGTCCGTGGGCAGCCCGGCCGAGTCTGCGGGTGGATGCGGGCGAAGGGCTGCCCCGGATGGCGGAGCGGTGGATCTGCGGTTGCTTCAGGCCTTCACGTTAACGATCTGGCCGACGGTCTGGCCTGCACCGTTGATCGTGGGCGAGGAGGTCGATTTTGCCGGGGCGGCCGCCGCTGCCGCGCCACTGCTGTCCTTGTCGCCATCGTGGTCCTGGACGCCAGGAACCTCGGTATTCTCGGGCTTGCTTTGCACTTGCGGGGGCGGGGCCGAACCGACGGAAGACACGTTCATGAGACACCTTGTGGTGGAGGAAGGAGGGAGGGCCTAGGCTCCCAACCGGTAAAGATCGTCGGGGGCGGGGAAATCTTTAGGGGTGCCGGGCTGGTCGGGGGCTTGCGGCACACCCACGTCGATGCGAGCAGCCTGCCGCGCCACCGCATTGCGCCTTGCTGCGGGCACGCATCACAACCTGTCGTGGTTTTGTGCCCGGCTGCATCGGTTGATCTGTATCAAGCAGCGCAGCGGCTTGCCCGGCTCAGAATGCCTTGCGCGAGCCGTCATCACCGCGGCGGCGCGTCGCCGCGGTCGGGTCCTTTCCGCGTCGCAGCGCGGTGCCGACGGGAGCGATGACATGGCACGCATGACGATGAGGGTGATGGGGCTTTCGCTGGGTCTGTTGGTGGCCGCCTGCGCCACGCCGCCCACCCAGGAGCAGGGCGGAATGCTGATCGGCGGCGCACTGGGCGGCGTGCTGGGCCACCAGATCGGCGGCGGCAGCGGTCGCACTGTCGCCACCATCGTGGGCGCGGTGGCAGGCGCGATGGTGGGCGGTGCGATTGGCCGCTCGATGGACGATACCGATCGCCTGAAGACGGCGCAGGTGCTGGAGGGCGTACGCACCGGCGTACCCACCGAGTGGCGCAATCCGGATACAGGCAACCAGTACGAGGTCACGCCGACCCTCACCTACGAAGAAGGCGGCGGCCCCTGTCGTGAGTACACCGTCGATGCGCTCGTCGGCGGCCAGCGCCAGCAGATCTATGGCACCGCCTGCCGGCAGCCGGACGGCAGTTGGCGTGAGGTGAAATAGTTCGGCGGCGACGGCATCACACCGAACGCGACGCAGCGACGACGGCGCCGGGTCGGCCGAGTACCTCCTTGCACGGATAGAGACGCCGGTCGCCGTCTCCCCCCCCTCACAGCTTGTACTCCACGGTGAACCAGACGATGCGGGTGTCGGTGGCGTAGTGGTCGGCGCGGTAGTCGGCCAGCGCCAGCGAGGTGCTGAAGGGGCGGTCGAACGCATGCAGCGTGGCCAGCGGGGTCTGCTCTGCACTTCTACCATCGCCCTGCCGCCGCTCCTGGCCCAGCGTCCAGCGCCAGGAGCGCGGGCCTGGAGGCAGTTCGGCGTGCAGGTAGTCGCGCTTGCCGCGCTTCCATGCATGCTGCCGGCCGGTGGCAATGCCGGAACGCACGCAATGGAGCAGCATCGGGGCGTACGCAGATGCTCGGCCTCGGGCTTGACGTGCATCAGGGCCTTGCCCGCGGCAGGTCGGCACACTGCACCCATGAGCCACGCCATCCAGGTCCCCGAATTCGACCCCGCGCTGATTGCGCGCTACGACGTGGCGGGGCCGCGCTACACCAGTTATCCGACGGCGCCGCAGTTCCACAGCGGCTTCGACGAGCGGGCG
>DAIDKO010000089.1 GCA_027450005.1 Rhodanobacter sp.
GCTGGTGCAACATGAGCCCTTCCACTTCATGGTGGCTCACGGCCAATTGCCCGACGAGGCCCGCGGCGACCTCGACCGCGACTTTCCGCGCTATTCCAGTGCCGGCTTTTTTCCCTGGGACCCGGCCGACTGCGGCCCGTCCGTCAACACCCTGATCGAGCAGCTCACCGCACCCGAATTCGCAAGCCTGATCGGCCGCAAGCTGGGCATCGACCAGCTCGGCCAGTACCCCACCCTAGTGACGCTGTGCCGCCTGCTCAACAAGCGCCACGGCACCATCCATACCGACAGCAAGTCCAAGGTGGCCACCGCCCTGCTCTACCTCAACCCGCAGTGGCCCAATACCAGCGACGGCTGCCTGCGTTTCCTCGCCAGGGTCGATGACATCGACGCCATGGTGGCTCCGGAATTGCCGCCGCTGTACGGCGAATTCGCGGTGTTCAAGCGCTGCGACAACTCCTTTCATGGCCACCTGCCCTACGAGGGCGAACGCCGGGTGATCCAGGTGGCCTGGCTCACCAGCGAGGAGGAGAAGCTGCGCAAGACCAGGCGCGGCAAGTTCTCCCGCCTGTTCAAGAGGCTGTTCGGCAGGCTGGACACGCAGTACGGCGCCGGCCGCGACCGCAACGCCTCGCACCGCGACTGAACCCGCCCGTCAGCGGGCGGCGAAGTGCCAGGCCACGAAGGCAGCGAACACGCCGTACAGCAGGCCCACCGGCAACAGCCGGCGCGCATCCACACCGCCGCGCCGGAACAGCCGCCACAGGTAGACGATGGCGGCGGCGGTGAGCACGCCGGACACGATCAGCGGTGCATCGAACCGCCAGGGCGTGGCGAAGATCGCCAGCGCGCTCGGGACGGTCGCCTGGATCATCATCGCGCCGGAGATGTTGGCCAGCGCCAGCCGCTCCTTGCCCTGCCGCACCCAGATCAATGCGTTGAGGGTCTCGGGCAGCTCGGTCGCCACCGGGCTCAGCAGCAGCGCCACCAGATGCGGCGGCATTGCCAGGGCTTCGCCGATCGCTTCCAGCTGCCCCACGAACACCCGCGAGGCGATGGCGATCACCGCCAGTGCAGCCGCCGTCTGCGCCAGCACCCAGCGCATCGCAGGCTCCGCTTGCCGCGGGCGCAGCTTGAGCGGTTCCAGCGCCTCTTCTTCCGGGGCGGTATCGTCGCTGTGCACCTCGCGCCACACGTACAGTGCATAGGCCAGCAGGAAAAGCACGCCCAGCAGCGGCTTGAACGCGAACGCCACCAGGCCCAGGCCCACCTTGACCGCGAAGATCGCCAGGAACCACGACTGGTCGCGCGCCAGCCGCCGATGGTCGACCCGCACCAACGGGTCGGCGCGATGTAACCGGCGCCCGTTGCGCCGCAGCGCCGCACCGACCACCGCATAGGCGATGGTGGCCAGCACCAGCGGCCCGCCCATCGCGGCACCCACGCCGATGTCGCGTGCCGCCGGCCCCTTGCCGAGGATCACCGCCACGAAGGTCACCGCGCTCTCCGGCAGGGCGGTACCGAACGCGGCCAGCACGGTGCCGGTGGCGGTCGAGCCCAAGCCGAGCTTGCGACCCAGCCATTCGATGCCGTTGACGAAGTATTCGCAGGCGAGATAGATCGCGCCGGCCGAGACGAGGAACAGGCAGAGGGTCAATAACATTGGATATGCACGGGCCGGGCGAACAAGGCAACCAATGGCGCAGCGGCACCGTTCGCCCGGCCGGACGAGGTGTCGCTGGCCAAAGGTCTCGCCGGGCAGGCATCGCCGGGCGACGCCTGCTGTCCGCACCATGGCGCCGTGCGACGGCTACCAAGTCTGTTGATGCGGACGCCTCTGGGGACGAGGCTGGCTACTCCCCAATGACAGGCCGACGATGCTAGCGACCACCCTCCGGGATGACAATGCCCGCCGCGCGGGCTCAGCGCGGCGATGCGAGGACGTCCTCCAGCCGCCAGTGTCCGGCGGCCCGGCCGACCAGCCACTGCGCCGCCTGCAGCGCGCCGCGCGCGAAGATCGCACGATTGGTGGCGCGGTGCCCCAGTTCCAGGCGCTCTCCCGACCCGATCAGCAGCGCTTGGTGCTCGCCCACGATGTCGCCGCCCCGGATCACGGCGAATCCGATGCTGCCGGTAACGCGCGCTCCCGTGTGCCCTTCACGGCTGTACACCGCGGCGTCCTCCAGCGTGGAGTCGCGTGCGGCGGCTGCGGCCTGCCCCAGTGCCAGCGCGGTGCCCGAAGGTGCATCCTGTTTGCGGCCGTGGTGGGCCTCGACGATCTCCAGGTCCCAGTCCGGCAGGGCGGCTGCGGCCTCGCGCAAAAGCCGCGTGAGCAGTGCCACGCCAAGGCTGAAATTGGCCGCACGCAGCAGCGCGATGCGCGAGCCGGCAGCATCCAGCCGGGCCTGCAGCTGCGCATCGAGCCCGGTGGTGCCTGTGACCAACGGGATACCGTGCGCCAGGCAATGGTCCAGCGTCGCGGCAAGGCCGGCCGGGCCGCTGAAATCGATGACCACGTCAAGAGCGGGTGCATGCGACCAGTCGCGTGCTTGGCGCAAGGCCTCCCCCAGCCAGACCGGCTCGCCGTCGTGCACCGAGCCGGGCGACACCACCGCATGCGCCAGCTCGAAACGCCGCTCGTCGCGTAGCAACGACAGCAAGGCCTGGCCCATGCGGCCGGAGGCGCCATTGATGGCGAGGCGGATCGGCGAGCTGGTCATGACGGACGTCCTGGTATGTGCGGCAAACGGACGTCCAAGTTAGCTTACGAGGTGACCTTCGACCAGAACTGCTTCACGCCGTCGAACCAGTTATGGGCGCGCGGCATGTGCTCTTCGGCCTTGCCCTCGTTGAAGCTGGCTTCCAATTGCTCTAGCAGTTCACGCTGTTCCTTGGTGAGGCGCACCGGGGTTTCGACCACCACGCGGCAGATCAGGTCGCCGGCGCGGCCGCTGCGCACCGACTTCACGCCGCGACCGCGCAGGCGGAAGGTCTGGCCGGTCTGGGTTTCCGGTGGGATGGTGATCGGCACCTCGCCCTCCAGCGTGGGCACCGGCAGTTCGGCACCCAGCGCCGCCTGCGAAAAGCGGATCGGCACCTCGCAGTAGAGGTCGTTGCCGTCGCGCTGGAAGATCCTGTGCTCGCGCACGCGGACTTCCACGTATAGGTCGCCGGCTGGCGCGCCGGCCGGGCCGGCCTCGCCCTGGCCGGTGAGGCGAATGCGGTCGCCGTTGTCGACACCTGCGGGGATCTTCACCGACAGCGTGCGGGTTTCCTCCAGCCGTCCCTCGCCATGGCAATGTTTACACGGCTTCTCGATGGTCTGTCCGCTGCCACCGCAATGCGGACAGGCCTGCTGGATCGAGAAGATGCCGTTCTGCATGCGTACGCGGCCATGGCCGTGGCAGGTCTTGCACTGCACGGTCTTACCGTCGGCCGAACCGCTACCGTTGCAGTGGTGGCAATTGACCTGAGTGGGAATCTCGATCTTGCGCTCGACGCCGAACACGGCATCTTCGAGGTCGAGTTCCATGATGTAACGCAGGTCGGCGCCGCGACGCGGCTGGCGGCCGCGGCTGCCGCCGAAGATGTCGCCGAAGATGTCGCCGAAAATATCACCCATGTCGCCGAAACCGGCGCCGCCGCCGCGACCGCCCATGCCGCCCTCGAAGGCAGCATGGCCGTACTGGTCGTACATGGCGCGCTTCTGCTCGTCGCAGAGCACTTCGTAGGCCTCCTTGGCCTCCTTGAACTTGTCCTGCGCCGCCGGGTCGTCGGGGTTGCGATCCGGGTGGTATTTCATCGCCAGGCGACGGAAGGCTTTCTTCAGCTCGACCTCGGTAACCGTGCGTTCGACACCCAGGACTTCGTAGTAATCACGCTTGCTCATTGCTTGATCCGCGATTCGATGCGCCGATCAGGAACGAACCAGATCGCTGCCACCGTGGCATAGAACAGACACGACACCCACGGCGCCACGAACGCCAGCAAGATGCCACCCAGATACATGACGACGGAGACCTTGCCTTTCCAGTCGCCGGCAACCGCCTGCGCCAGCAGCGAGGTCTTGCCGCCGTTCGCGCAGATCAGGCTGTACTGCAACGGCAGCCATGCGATGGCGCACATCGACAGCACGAAGCCGTACACCGCCACCGGCAACCCGGCGAACGCGTTCTCGCCCATCCAGCCCGTGGCCACCGGCATCAGCGAAAGCCAGAACAGCAGGTGCAGGTTGGCCCAGAGCACGCTGCCATCCACTTTCTTCGCCGCATGCAGGAAGTGATGGTGGTTGTTCCAGTAGATGCCCACGTAGACGAAGCTGAGGACGTAGCTGAGGAACACCGGCCATTGTGCGGCCAGCACGTCCCAGCCGTCTCCGTGAGGCACCTTCAGTTCCAGCACCATGATGGTGATGATGATGGCCAGCACGCCGTCGCTGAAGGCTTCCAACCGCCCCTTGTCCATCACTTCTCCCCGTGAACAGGGAAACGAGCGCCGCTCGCGCGACGCCCGTTCCGGGTCAAGACAGCCTTACTTCTTGTCGTCCTTCACTTCGGTGAACTCGGCGTCCACCACGTCGTCAGGCTGCGCGGAGCCGTGCGGACCAGGCTGCGCGCCCGCGTCGGCCGAACCGCCCTGAGCCGCGGCGTAAAGTGCCTGCGCAGCCTGCTCCAGCTTGGCGATCTTCGACTCGATCAAGGCCTTGTCGTCGCCATCCTTGACCTTCTCCAGTTCCGACAGCGCCTCCTCGATGCTGCCGATCTGCCCGCCGACCTTGCCGCCGTGCTCCTTCAGCGCACTGCGCGTGGCGTGCACCAGCTGGTCGGCCTTGTTGCGGCTCCCAACCAGTTCGTGGAACTTCTTGTCCTCTTCCTTGTTCGCCTCGGCGTCGGCCACCATGCGCGCGATCTCCTCCTCGGAGAGGCCCGAGCCGGCCTTGATCTCGATCTTCTGCTCCTTGCCGGTCTTCTTGTCCTTTGCCGACACGTGCAGGATGCCGTTCGCGTCGATGTCGAAGGTCACCTCGATCTGCGGCATGCCGCGCGGCGCCGGGTCGATGCCGGTGAGGTCGAACTTGCCGAGCGACTTGTTCGCGTTGGCGCGCTCGCGCTCGCCCTGCAGCACGTGCACGGTCACCGCGGTCTGATTGTCGTCGGCGGTGGAAAACGTCTGCGCGGCCTTGGTCGGCACGGTCGTGTTCTTCTCGATCAGCTTGGTCATCACGCCGCCCATGGTCTCGATGCCCAGCGACAACGGGGTGACGTCTAGCAGCAGCACGTCCTTGACCGAACCGCCCAGCACGCCGCCCTGGATCGCCGCGCCCACGGCGACAGCCTCGTCCGGATTGACGTCCTTGCGCGGCTCCTTGCCGAAGAAGTCCTTCACCGACTCCTGCACCTTGGGCATCCGGGTCTGGCCACCGACCAGGATCACCTCGTCGATGTCTGACACCCGCAAGCCGGCGTCGTTGAGCGCGGTACGGCAGGGGTCGATGGTGCGCTTGACCAGGTCCTCGACCAGCGCTTCGAGCTTGGCACGGGTGAGCTTGATGTTCAGGTGCTTCGGACCGGAGGCATCGGCCGTCACGTAAGGCAGGTTCACCTCGGTCTGATGCGACGAGGACAGCTCGATCTTGGCACGCTCGGCTGCGTCCTTCAGGCGCTGCAGGGCCAGCGGATCCTTGCGTAGATCGATGCCCTGGTCCTTCTGGAACTCTTCCACCAGGTAGTCGATCACGCGCATATCGAAGTCCTCGCCACCGAGGAAGGTGTCGCCGTTGGTGGCCAGCACCTCGAACTGCTTCTCGCCGTCGACCTCGGCGATCTCGATGATCGACACGTCGAAGGTGCCGCCGCCGAGGTCGTACACTGCGATCTTGCGGTCGCCACCCTTCTTGTCTAGGCCATAGGCCAGCGCGGCCGCAGTCGGCTCGTTGATGATGCGCTTCACTTCCAGGCCGGCGATGCGGCCGGCGTCCTTGGTGGCTTGGCGCTGGCTGTCGTTGAAGTAGGCGGGCACCGTGATGACGGCCTCGGTGACCGGCTCGCCGAGATAGTCCTCGGCGGTCTTCTTCATCTTCATCAGCACCTTCGCGGAGACTTCCGGCGGCGCCATCTTCTTGCCGTCGGCGGTCTGCACCCAGGCGTCGCCGTTGTCGTTCGCGACGATCGAGTAGGGCACGATGTGCAGGTCCTTCTGTACCTCGGCATCGGTGAACTTGCGGCCGATCAAGCGCTTCACCGCGTAGAAGGTGTTCTTGGGATTGGTCACGCCCTGGCGCTTGGCCGGCGCTCCCACCAGCACTTCGCCGTCCTTGCTGAAGGCGACGATGGACGGCGTGGTGCGGTCTCCTTCCGCGTTCTCGATGACCTTGGTGGTGCTGCCGTCCATCACGGACACGCACGAGTTGGTGGTGCCCAGGTCGATACCGATGATCTTGCCCATGAGTGTGCTCCCGAATTTCGAAGGCGGCCCCACGGCCGCGCGATGGTTTTCCAGATGGGGGCCGCGTGCGGCGAATCAATGCCGACGGGACTCCGGATGTGTCGCGCCTGGCGGCGCGTGGTTCAGTCTTTCGCCACCGCCACCAGCGCGGGGCGCAGCAGGCGGTCGTTCAGCACGTAGCCCTTCTGCAGCACGCTGACCACCGTGCCAGCTGCCGCACCGGGCGCCTCGACCATGCTCACCGCGTGGTGGCGCTCGGGGTCGAGCGGCTGGCCCAGCGGATCGACCTGGGTAAGGCCATGGTTCTCGCCCATCTTCAGCAGCGATTTGAGCGTGAGTCCCAGACCCTCGCGCATCGCCGCCAGGTCGGCGGTCTCCACCGCCAGGCCGCTCTCCAGGCCATCGAACACCGGCAGCAGCTCGTTGAGGAGCTTCTCGTTGGCGAAGCGGCGCGCCTGCTCCAGGTCACGATGCAAGCGTCGGCGCTGGTTTTCCAGCTCGGCCTTCTCGCGCAGCACGGTCTCGCGCAGTTCGGTATTGCTGGCCTCAAGCTCGGCGACGCGTGCCCGGAGCGCATCGAGGTCGGCGTTGAGCGCCTCGCCGGCGGCATCATTGCCGTGTTGTGCCAAGTGCGGGTCGTCGTTCTGCATGAGCGGCTCCAATTCTCGTCCGTGGCCGGCGCAGGGCCGACCGATAAAACCTGCGGGTAATCCCCCGCCCCTTATGTGGTCGTCGCGGTGCGATTCAAGGCGTCGCTGAGCAAGCCAGCAGTGGCCTGCACCACCGGAATCACCCGCTCGTAGGCCATCCGCGTGGGGCCAATTACGCCGACCGCGCCGAGCACGCGCCCCTGCGTGCCGTAGCTGGCCGTGACCATGCTGCAGCCGTCCAGCGCGGCGAAACCCGATTCCTCGCCGATGAACAGCCGCACGCCGGGCGCCCGCGCGCAGGACTCCATCAGCTGCAACAGCCCGTTCTTCTGCTGGAACGCCTCGAACAGCTCGCGCAGGCGTTGCAGGTCTGCCAGTTCGGCGCAGGCCATCAGGTTGGTCTGGCCGCTGACCAGCACGTCGTCCCCCTCCGCCTGCGGAGCGAAGGAGGCCGTGGCCAGTTCGGTGGCGTTTATCACCAGCCGGTTCAGTTCGCTGCCCGCCGCGCGCAATTCAGCCAGCAGGTGCGCGCGGATGTCGTCCACCCGCAGACCGACGAAGTGCGTGTTGATGTAGTTTGCCGCCTGCTCCAGCTCCCGGCCTTCCAGAGGTTTGGCCAGTCGCACCACCCGGTTCTGTACCTGGTTGTCGGAGAACACCAGGATCACCAGGACCTGCGCATCCGGCAGCGGCACGAAGTCGATGTGGCGTAATGGGAAATCCGTCTGCCGCGGTACAGTCACCACGCCGGCGAAGCGGGTCATCGCCGACAGCAGCGCCGAGGCATTGCCCAGCAGGTCGCGCGTGGTGGCTTGCCCCGGCGGCAATTCGCGCTGAAGCCGGGCCATTTCGTCGCGCGGCAGCGGCTGCAGTTCGATCAGGCTGTCCACGAACAGGCGTAGGCCACGCGGCGTCGGGATGCGTCCGGCGGACGTGTGCGGCGAGGCCACCAGACCGGCCTCCTCGAGGTCGGCCATGATGTTGCGGATGGTCGCCGGACTCACGTCCAGCCCCGAGGAGCGCGACAGCGTACGCGACCCCACCGGCTCGCCGTCGGCCAGGTACTGCGCGATCAGGCTGCGCAGCAACCGCCGCGTGCGTGCATCGAGTTCGTGGCCGTGATGACGGGACATGCGCTGTAGCAATGGGTGAGACGGGAAAGAGATAGTGTCTGCGCGCCCGCGATGCAAGCCGCTGCGCCATTCTAGCGGCAGGCCAACCGTTACAATCCGCCCAACCACTCTCGGACTGCCATCAGCCCGCCATGCTCATCTCGCTCCATGTCCGCCAATTCGCCGTCGTCGAACACGCCGAAGTCGATTTCGGCACCGGCCTTACCGTGGTCAGCGGCGAAACCGGCGCCGGCAAGTCGCTACTGGTGGACGCCTTGCTGCTGCTCGCCGGCGCCCGCGCCGACAGCGGTATGGTGCGCGCGGGCAGCGACCGCGCCGAACTGTCTGCAGAATTCGATCTCGCCGCTCTGCCCGAGGCCCGCGCCTGGCTGGCACGCGAGGAGCTGGACGACGGTGACTCCTGCCAGCTGCGCCGTGTGATCCGCGCCGAGGGCAGCTCGCGCGCGTGGATCAACGGCCGCCCCGCCAACGCCGGCCAGCTTTCCGAACTCGCCACGCTGCTGGTGGAAATCCACGGTCAGCACGAACACCAGGCCCTGCTCTCCCGCCCACATCAGCTCGCCCTGCTCGACGCCCACGCCGGCCACGAAGCACTGGCCGCGCAGGTGCGCGAACTCGCCACGCAGTGGCGCGACCTAGGTGCGCGCATCCGCCGGCTCAGCGGCGGCGAGGACCGCGAACAGCGGCTGGCGCTGCTGCGCCACGAACTCGCCGAACTGGAGCAATCGACGCTGCCGCCCACCGAACTGGCCGAACTCGAAGCGAGCCACAGGCGCCTTGCGAATGCCGGCCGGCTCGCCGAAGGTGCCGCCGGCGTGGTCGAACTGCTCGACGGCGACAGCGAATTCGCCCTGCGTCGTGCGCTGGGCCGCGCCCACGCCGAGCTGGGCAAGCTGGCCATGCTGGACGGCGCGCTGAACCCCGTGCTGGAGCTGCTCGACAACGCCACGATCCAGTTGGGCGAAGCTGCCGACACGCTGGGCCGCTACGCGCAGGACGTCGATCTCGACCCCGAACGCTTCGCCGAGGTCGATGCACATCTCTCCCGCCTGCACGAGCTTGGCCGGCGCCATCGCCTGCCTGTCGCCGAACTGCACGACAAGGCCGCTGCGCTGCGCGCCGAGCTGGCCGAACTGGAGGGCGCCGGCGAAGCGCTGGAGAAGCTCGCCGCCCAGCGCGAACGCACCCGTGCCGATTACGACCAGGCCGCCGACAAGCTGGGCAAGTCGCGCCGCAAGGCCGCCGACCAGCTGGGCAAGGAAGTCAGCCTGCTGATGGCCGAACTGGGCATGGCCGGCGGCGTGCTCAAGGTCGAACTGGAGCCTGCCGGCGGCGAGGAACCCGATTCTCAAGGCCGCGAACGCTGCGAACTGCTGGTCAGCGCCAATCCCGGCCAACCGCCGCGCGCGTTACGCAAGGTGGCTTCCGGCGGCGAACTGGCGCGCATCAGCCTCGCCATCGAGGTCGCCACGCTGGGCAACGACAGCGTGGGCACCATGGTGTTCGACGAGGTGGACAGCGGCATCGGCGGCGCAGTGGCCGAAGTGGTGGGCCAGAAGCTGCGCGCGCTCGGCAGCCAGCGCCAGGTGCTTTGCGTCACCCATCTACCGCAGGTGGCCGCGCAGGGCCATGCCCACTTGTACGTCAGCAAGCACAGCGAGGGCGGCCACACCCGTACGCACATCCAGCCGCTGGATGCCGACGGCCGCCGCGACGAGCTCGCGCGCATGCTGGGCGGGGTGGAGATCACCCGCGAAACCCGCGCCCACGCGAAACAAATGCTGGAACGCGCCCAGGCCTAGCCGACGGTCGGCAACAAACCGCGCTCGCTGGCCATCCGGTACAGCTCCAGTTCGGAGCCTGCGTTCAGCTTCCCCATCACACTGGCGCGGTGGATGTAGACGGTCTTCTGGCCGATGCCCAGCTCCGCCGCCACCTGCTTGGGCGTCTTGCCGCAGGCCAGCAACAGGAACACTTCGTGTTCGCGGGCGGTCAGGCGATGCAACGGGTCGAGCACCGATTCCGGCTGCTCGGCGCGGCGCTGGCGCAGGTCCGAGCTCAGGAACCGTTCGCCCTGCATTACCGCGCGCAGACCGGCCACCAGTTCCTCCGGCGCCACGCCCTTGGTCACGTAGCCGCTGGCACCGCGGCGCAGCGCCTCGGACACGTACGGCTCGCCATCGTGCATGCTCAGTACCACGATGCGCGTATCCGGCGCCACACTGCGCAAGTGTTCGATCAACGGCAATCCGCTGCCGTCGGGCAGCGATAGGTCCAGCGCCACCAGGTCGGGTCGATGCTGCGTCACCATCTCCACAGCATCGTCGGCGCTGCGGCATTCGCTCACCACCTTGAGATCGGGCTCCAGCCCGATCAGCCGCTTGAAACCTTCGCGCACGATGGCGTGGTCATCGACAAGGACAATGCTGTACATGCACCTACTCTAGGCGCTCGGGCAGCAGAAAGCACCCGGCTGGTCCGACCATCACCGACGACGGGCTAACCCGCCTGGAACGGCGACGTCAGCCCGGTCCGCAGCCGCTATGGCGCGGATCGCCCATGTACCATCGCGGGATGCGCAACAAGCTCCTACGCTCCCTGCACTCCGGCCCATGGCTGAGCGCGATCTACCTGCTGCTGTGGCTGCTGCTGTGGCCCACCACGCAGACCTACTGGATCCTGCCCTACGGACTGCGCTTTGGTGCGCTGCTGTTGTCGCCCGTGCGCAACTGGGGCTGGCTGCTGGGGGCGGAGCTGGTCGCCTCCGCCGGCACCAACCTGGGCGACGGCCTGCCGATGGGCTGGCACGGCTTCCTCCTGGGGGAGCCGACTGAACTGCTGACGACCGCGGCGTGCGTATGGCTGCTGCGCCGGCTCGACCCGCACGCCGGTGCGAACCTGCACAACCCCCAGGACACGGCACGCCTGCTGCTCGCCGCCATGCTGGTCGTGGTCATCACCGGCGCCGCGACCGCGGGCCTGCTCATGGCAACCCATGGCGCCGCACCCGAGGGCGTTTTGATACGCACGCTGGGCAAAGGGTTGCTCGGCGACTATCTAGGCGTGCTGCTGGTGCTTCCGGTGATGGCGATGGTGCTGCGTGCACCACCCGATCGGCAGACCGCCTCCGCCCTGCTGCTGGACGGGCTGCAGGTGATGTTGCCTGCCATGGTCATCCTGGCGCTGCTGTCCGAGCACGCCGCACCGCAGTCGCAGTTGGCGCGCGCGCTGTCGCTGGCACCGGTGCTGTTCTTCGCGTTCCGCCATGGCTGGCGCGGTGCGGCACTGGCGATGATCGTCTCCAGCCTGGGTACGACGCTGCTCGACCAGCGGCTGGGCCACGTACCGGAAGCCGCTGGCTACCTGTTCCTGGCCGTGGCCGGCAGCGGCACGCTGATGCTTGGTTCGGCTACCGATGCCCTGCGTCGCAGCAGGCAGCGCGTCGCCGAGCAGAACATCCACCTCGCCGCGGTCAACCGGCGGCTGGACCAGCTGGCGCAGCAGTTGCGCGCCGCCGCGCGCGGCAACCTGCGGACCGAGGAAAACCAGCGCCGCCACATGGCCGCCGAACTGCACGATGAGCTGGGCCAGAACATCACCGCCATCCAGACCCACGTGAAACTCGCGCAGTCCCGCCTGCGGCAGGCCGGACTGGAGGACATCGGGACCTCGATCAACGACATCCTCGGCCACATGCGCCGCGCCTTGCACCGGCTGCTGGACGATCTGCGCCCGGCGGTGCTGGACGAGTTCGGGCTGCTACGGGCGCTGGACGAAGGACCGATCCGCGACCTGCTGAAGGCCGCAGGCATCAGCTATCTCACCGAACTGCACGGCGACCCGCGCCTGCTCGACGACGACACCCGGACCACGATCTACCGGTTGGCGCAGGAAAGCGCCACCAACACGGTAAAACACGCCAAGGCCGGTGAATTCCGCCTGCGCCTGCGCATCGGTGAGCGGCACGGCGCGGTGCTGGCCCTGCTCGACCTGCGCGACGACGGCATTGGCCTGCCTGAACGTCCGCCGCGTGGCGGTCGCGGCCTGCAGGGCATGCGCGACCGCGTGACGTCGCTGGGCGGCCTGTTCCGCCTGAAGCCTGCGCCGCACGGCGTGCATATGCGCGTCTTGTTGCGAAGCAACAACGACTTGCCCGTCACAGTTCGCGCTGTCTAGGAAATTTTCCGATATCCAGAGCGTGAAAGCTTCGTTAGGATCGTTCCATCGATGTGGGGGAGCCGCCATCGTGAGATGGCGTACCGGAGTCCTCGTGGGGACGGTGGCTCCGGAAAGATGACAGGACGCCATCTGGTCGTTACCTTGGAACCGCTTGAGCGAGCCATTCGCCATACCGGCTCCAGTCAGGTACGAGGCAATCGCGAGGTGGACAGGAGTCCTTCCTCGCGATTTTTTTGTGCGCAAGTTACTCGCCCAGCAGCGGCTTGCGCCGCTTCCAGTGCACCCGCTTGACCCATTGCGATGATTCAGGCCTTCCGGCCAGCCGCCACTCAGGCCTTGCGCGCGCCACCGCGATGCTTTGGCCGGACGTAGAGCACCAGGCTGTGATCCTCGATCACATAACCGTGGCGCGCGGCGACCTCCCGCTGCAACCGCTCAATCTCCTCGCTGACGAACTCGATCACTTTCCCGCTGTCCACATCGATCATGTGGTCGTGGTGCTTGCCACGGTCGAGTTCGTAGACGGCCTGGCCGCCTTCGAAGTTGTGCTTGACGACGATGCCTGCCGCCTCGAACTGGGTCAGCACGCGATACACCGTCGCCAGGCCAATGTCTTCCTGATGGGCAAGCAGCTTCTTGTAGACGTCCTCGGCGGTGAGATGGTTGCCCTCTTCCTCGTCGAAGATCTGCAGGATCCGCATGCGCGGATGGGTCACCTTGAGTCCGACCCGGCGCAACTCCTGGGTTTCCTGTTCCATCGCAGCTACCTCTCGCCCGGCGCGGTGATGCCGAACCGGTAGTGTATCATCCGACTCCTTCACGATCTGGACGCAACACGCATGCACAAGCTGATCACCCTGCCGGTCGTCGCCTCGCTGGCGCTTGTCGTCTCCGGCTGCCACCTGGTCTATACGCCTGACGTGCGGCAGGGCAATTTGCTCGACAAAACCATCGACAAGAAAGCGATGGCCCAGCTCAAGCCTGGCCTGACCAAGCGCCAGGTACTGCTGCTGATCGGAACGCCCTCGGTCGCCACGCCGTTCGACCAGAGCCGCTGGGACTATGTCTCAACCTATTCGCATCGCGGTGGTCCGATGCAGGTCAGCAGGATGACCCTGTTTTTCGACAACGACACCCTGACACGCGTCGAGGGTAGCCCCTACCTCGAAAGCAACCGGAACCTGCTCAAGGAGAGCAAGAAGCTCAACGTCAACTACTCGGTCAACAACACCAAAGGCGACAAGGACATGAGCGGCAAGGACAGCAAGAACGGCAAGGATTCCGGCGCTGGCAGCGGCAAGGATTCCGGCAGCGGCAAGTAGCCGCTTGCTACGCAGGTCAGCCCTGGCCGGCCCTGCGCCGACGCGAGGTCATCGGATCGAGCGCCAGACTCCTGTAGATCTCCACGCGATCGCCATCGCGCAGCACATGACCGGCATCGACGCGGCGCGAGAAGATACCCAGCCGCAACGGACTCCCGGCTTCGGGCGGCAACGACGGCAGCAAGCCGGCAGCCTCGACCGCCTGCATCGCCGTGCTTCCGGCCGGCAGCGAGACGAGGCAACGCCACATGCGCCGCACGCCGGCATGCACCACTTCCACCGCGATCACCGGCTCAGCCATGCAACTGGTCCGCGGCGCGGCAGAAATCATCCACCATGCGACTGGCCAGCCCCTGGAAGCCGAGCTTGAGCACGCTGCCGCCGATGCCGGCGTAATCGAAGTCCAGCGTCAACGACACCCTGCAGCCGTCATCGCCCAGCGCAGTGAAACCCCAGTGACCATCCAGCGAACGAAACGGGCCCTCGACCAGGCGAATGTCGATGCGATGCGGTCGCTCGGCGGTGTTGCGCGTGGTAAAGCTGTGCCTGAGGCCGGCGAAATGCAGGTCCAGCCGCGCCACCAGGACGTTGCCGTCACGCTCGATCACGGTCGAGGACGAGCACCACGGGAAGCGCTTTGGGTATGCTTCAACGCTGTCGACCAGGTCGAACATCTGTTCCGGCGAATGGCGCACCAGCGCGCTGCGGCGTATTTCGATCACGATGGTCCCTGATTTTTTGCGTTCATCGTCTTTGCATTCCTCCCTGAGCGCGGAGATCAAACGGGCATCCATCCGTGGATGCACTCTCAATCAAAGCGTCGCTTCACTGGGGGCGCGCAGGCAGCGTGGCCGCCCTGAGGCCCGAAGTTTAGCGGACATGGCCAAGAGCAAGGACAAGGACACCACCAAGGGCACCGGCACCATCGCGCTCAACAAGCGCGCGCGGTTCGAGTACCACATCGACCAGCGCTACGAGGCCGGCCTGGCGCTGCAGGGCTGGGAGCTGAAGGCGCTGCGCGCAGGCCGGATCAACTTCGGCGACGGCTACGCGATCGTGATCAAGGGCGAGATCTTCCTGGTCGGCGCCTCGATTCCGCCGCTGATCAGCGCCTCCACCCATGTGATCGCCGAGGATCGGCGTTCGCGCAAGCTACTGCTGCACCGCAAGGAGATCGACCAGCTGGTCGGCGCGGTGGAACGCAAGGGCTACACCCTGGTGCCTACCGCGATGTACTGGAAGAACGGCAAGGTCAAGGTGGAAATCGGCCTGGCCCGCGGCAAGCAGGAGCACGACAAGCGCGACACCGAGAAGCAGCGCGACTGGCAGATCGAGAAGCAGCGCACCATGCGCTCGCACAACCGCCAGGCATAAGCGCTGCCCGCGACCGCGGCCGCCGGTTTCCGCGGCGGCGCCCGCGGACGACAATCCCGCCCTGACTGCGCCGACGGAGCAAACGCCCCGTCGGCGCGACTGGTCAATGCGCGTTGACGGGGCGCTGCCCCGCCTCGGGCAGAGAGGCATCCAACGTCGCCAGCTCGCCCGTCTGCAAGGCCTGCCATTCGGCCAGCGTGGCGCCGAGCGTCCTCGATAGCAGCGTGTAGGAAGCCTGCGCATCGGCACTGGGATCGGCGTCCGCGCCGTCCACTGCCTGCTCCAGCTTCATCAGGTTCATCGACAACGCGCGCAGGCTGTCGACGCGCTTCGGCGGCGCGCCCATCGAGTTGCGCGGATCGGGATGCGCCTGCACGCCGGACACGTCGGCCAGCTTGGCTGCCACCGCCTCGATGCGGGCACGGGTGGCCGCATCGGCATGGGCCTCGCGCGCTTCCAGCGACCTCAGCTCGGCCGTGGCGGATGCGGTAGCCGCCATCGCCCGCACGCTGGCATCCTCGACCTGCCGGGCCAACACGAACTGACGCTGATAGGCGGCCGACGACAGGTGCACGCGCGGATCGGGCTGCACGCTCAGCGGCTGCCGCAGGCTGCGGCCGTCGACGTCCAGCTCCACGCTGTACTGGCCAGGCGGCGCCCACACACCATCCTTCTGCGGCTGATCCGCCTTGTCGGCGCCCGGCCGCGGATAGCGCAGGTTCCACACGAAGCGGTGCATGCCCGGCGCGGTGGACAGCCGCACCGGAACCGGCACCCATTCCGGCGCGATGTCAAGCTTGGCCGGATTGGGGGTGGCGAATTTTTCGGCACTGCTGTAGCTGCGCACCACCCGGCCCTTTGCATCGCGCACGGTCAGCGTCACCGGTCCGTGCACGCCGGCGGGCAGGAGGTAGTCGATGATCGCGCCATCGGGTGGGTTCGCCGCCATCGGCTCGTCCTTGGGGAACGGCGTGCCGGTGAAGCCGGCCGGCCGCACGCGCCATGCCACGGCGGGCTTGAACAGGGTGGCCGTGTCCGCATGCACGTTGGCCAGCTGCCGCAGCGCGGTGACGTCGTCCATGATCCAGAAGCCGCGGCCGTGGGTGGCGATCACCAGGTCATCGCCATGCACGTCGATGTCGCGCACCGAGGTCACCGGCAGGTTCTGCTGCAGCGGCTGCCACTGTGCACCATCGTCGAAGGAAACGTATACGCCAAGCTCGGTGCCGGCGTAGAGCAGGCCGCGTCGCTGTGGATCCTCGCGTACCACGTTGACGAAGCTGTTGCGGGGGATGCCGCTGTCGATGCGCGTCCAGCTCTTGCCACCGTCGGCGGTGCGGTACATGTAGGGCGTGTCGTCGTCGAGACGGTGTCGGTCGATCGCCAGATAGGCTACGTTCAGATCGAAGTGCGAGGGCTCGATGCCGGCCACCTTGGACCATGGCGTGAGCACCTTGGGCGTGATCGCCTGCCAGTGCGCGCCATCGTCGGTGCTGCGCCAGACCAGGCCGTCGTCGGTGCCCACCCACAGGGTCTTCGCGTCCAGCGGCGAGGGCGCGATGCTGTAGATCACCCCGCGACGCTTGCCCACGTGGCTGTCGTCGACCGCGGTGGGTGCATCGAGGTTGGCCGGCGTGCCGGCGTCTGCGCGGGTAAGGTCGGGGCTGATCGGAGCCCAGTGGTCGCCACCGTCGGTGGTGCGGAACAGCCGCTGGTTGGCGAAGTACAGCGTCCGTTTGCCGCGCTTGGAGAAGGCCAGCGGCAGCGTCCACGCACCGCGGTAGTGCGCCAGCGGATAGGCCAGCGTGGGATCGACGCTGCGCACCTGCTCGGTGCGCGTGTCGAGCTTGTCCACCGTACCGCCGTAGACGATGTGCGGATCGTCCGGGTCGGGCGCGATCATGCCGCTCTCGCCGCCGGGGGTGATCTCGTGGAACTGCTCCATGGTGATGCCGTCCCCGCTGCCGCTGCGGCTGGGCAGCGCCACTGCGCCGGAATCCTGCTGCGCCCCGTAGACCCAGTACGGGAAGCGGTTGTCGGTGCTGACATGGTAGATCTGCGCGGTGGGCTGGTTGTACCAGCTGCTCCAGGTCTTGCCGCCGTTGAGCGTGATCAGGGTGCCCTGGTCCACGCCGAGGATCTGCCGGTCGGAATCGGTGGGGTCGATCCACAGCGTGTGGAAGTCGTCGCCGGTGGGGTCGCCCTTCAGTGCAAGGAAGTGCGCGCCGCCGTCGTCCGAGCGCAGCATGATGGTGTTCATCACGTACACGCGGTTGGCATTCTT
>DAIDKO010000090.1 GCA_027450005.1 Rhodanobacter sp.
GCCAGCGCATCCAGTGGCAGCGGCCGGGCGCGCTGATCCTGCCGCACGGCGACATGCCGGTAGCCACGGGCGAATCCGGCGGGCATGGGTGGCTGGCCCGGATCGGCGCCCTCGGCTATCTGCTGGTGCTGGCAGGGCTAGCGATCGGGTCACCGCCGCAGCCGCAGCGCCACTGGCTGGAGCTCGTCGGCTGACTGGCCGGTCCGCTTTGGCTGGTGATCGGGCTACATCTCGGATTACGCCTGTCCTTGCCCGGCTTGCTGGGCTTCGCCGTCGCACTGCTGTTCGCGGCACTGGCCGAATGGCGGCAACGGCCCGCCAGCTGGCGCTGGCTGGGCGACTGGCGCGCCTGGCTGCCTCCGTTCGCCCTGCTGCCGCTGGTTCTGCTGCTGATCGCGGGATACGGCGGACAACACGCCACGGCGCCCACGCCAGGGCGTGTGCTGGTCTACCTGCTGTGGGCCGTCCTGCAGCAATGGCTAATGCTGGCCGTGGTACTGCGCCGGCTCGAAGGCGGGCGACTCTCTCCCGCGCTCGCCGTGCTGCTCACTGCCCTCGTGTTCGCCCTGATGCACGCGCCGAACGGCACCCTGATGCAGCTCTGCCTGTTGGCCGAACTGTGGTGGACATGGTGCTTCCGGCGCTGGCGCGCGCTGTTGCCGGTTGCCGTGGCGCATGCGGCCTGCGCGCTGCTGATAGAGGCCAGCCTGCTGGGCGGCCTGCTGCGCTCGCTGCAAGTCAGCGCACGTTTCTTCCTTTGAAGAGTGCAGCCAGGGATGACTGCCCGTTTGATTTTCGCCATCAGGGAGGATCGCAGAAGTACCGAGAGTGCAGCCTAGGGATGGCTGCCCGCGTGACCCACGCGATCAGGGAAGATCGCCGTGGGATTTCCGCGCCTGGATGTACGGGAGGTGTTTGCCCTTTACCGGCAGTACGTCGAGGAAGGCCTTCAGGTCGTCCGGCAGTGGGGCGGAAAAACTGTAGAGGCGCCCGTCCAACTCGAAGCTGAGATGCGAGGCGTGCAGGAACAGCCGCTGCAAACCCATCTCGCGGAAGCGCTTGTTCATCTCGCGATCGCCATACTTCGGGTCACCCGCCAGCGGGTGGCCGACATGGGCGGCGTGCACGCGGATCTGGTGGGTGCGGCCGGTACCCAGCGTGGCCTGCATCAGCCGTGCGCCGGGATACTGCTCCATCTCGCGGAAGAAGGTTAGCGCGGGCTTGCCGTCCTCGCTGACCCGCACCATCCGCTCGCCGCCCTGCAGCGCGAACTTGCGCAACGGCACGTTGACGTCGAACTTGGCCTTGGGCGGGTGGCCGACCATCAGGCACAGGTACTGCTTGGTGACCTCGCCGGTGCGGATCGCGGCCTGCAGGCCGGTCAGGCCGGCGCGCGACTTGGCCAGCACCAGCACGCCGCTGGTATCGCGATCCAGCCGGTGCACCAGTTCCAGCGACTCGTGCGGGCGCGCCGCCCGCAGCAGCTCGATCACGCCATGGCTGACCCCGCTGCCACCGTGGCTGGCGATGCCGGACGGCTTGTCGATCACCAGGAAGTGCTTGTCCTCGAAGATCACCGCATCCGCCACCGAGGCCACCATCGCCTCGGGCGCTAGCCGCACTTCCGTGCCTTCAGACTGCCTGATCGGCGGAATTCGCAGCATATCGCCATCGGCCAGCCGCGTATCGGGCTTGGCGCGCTTGCCGTTCACGCGCACCTGACCGGTACGGAGCAGCCGGTAGATCATGCTTTTCGGCACCCCCTTCAGCAGGGTCGCCAGCGCGTTGTCGATGCGCTGGCCGTCCCGCTCGGGGCCGATCGCGACTTGACGCACACCGTGAGGTACGTCGCGGGAAGTTGCGGTCTGCATTGAAAAAAACCTGTCGAAATAGGATACTCGGCGAGCGTCAATCCCAGCCCGCCGAGACCGGTCCGGGTCGGGGCCCCGCCCGTCACGTCGGCGAGGATTGCACCGACTGCCTGTAGGCAGTGGTCGCGACTCCCTTTCATCGTAACGGTTCGGGCCGTCGTTTGCCCGAAACCCTCGTGGTCACGGCACGCCGGGCGCAGCTGACCGAACATCCGGGCGCCGGGAACGGCGCCGTCACATGAGCCGCTCCACCGTAGCGGCGCGATCCCCGGCAGGCCGCCATCCCGGCGCCACCGCGGCACGCGACGCGCGGGCGAGCTGAGGAAAACTACAATGAAGCGCATGTTGATCAACGCAACTCAGCGTGAAGAGTTGCGTGTGGCCATCGTCGATGGCCAGACCCTTTACGATCTCGACATCGAAATCCCCTCCCGCGAGCAGAAAAAGGCCAACATCTACAAGGGCCGCATTACCCGCGTGGAGCAATCGCTGGAAGCCTGTTTCGTCGACTACGGCGCCGAACGCCACGGCTTCCTGCCGCTGAAGGAGATCGCCGAGCAGTACTTCACCCCCGGCCTGAACCCGCACAAGTCGGGCATCCGCGAGCTGCTAAAGGAAGGCCAGGAAGTCGTCGTCCAGGTCGAGAAGGAAGAGCGCGGCAACAAGGGCGCCGCCCTCACCACGTTCATCTCGCTGGCCGGCCGCTACATGGTGCTGATGCCGAACAACCCGAAGGCCGGCGGCGTCTCGCGCCGGATCGAGGGCGAGGACCGGCAGGCGCTGAAGGAGGCCCTGGAGCACGTCACCGTGCCCGATGACGTGGGCCTGATCGTGCGCACCGCCGGCCTGGGTCGCGACGCCGAAGAGCTGCAGTGGGACCTGGACTACCTGCTCACCCTGTGGCGCTCGATCTCCGACGCCGCCAGCAAGCGCAAGGCACCGTTCCTGATCTACCAGGAATCCAAGCTGTTCATCCGCGCCCTGCGCGACTACCTGCGCAGCGACATCGGTGAGATCCTGATCGACGAGGAATCGCTGTACGAGGACGCCCGTGAATTCATGCAGCAGGTGATGCCCACCTCGCTGCGTAAGCTCAAGCTATACAAGGACGACACCCCGCTGTTCAGCCGCTACCAGATCGAGACCCAGATCGAGAGCGCGTTCGACCGTCAGGTGCGCCTGCCCTCCGGCGGCTCGATCGTGATCGACCAGACCGAGGCGCTCACCGCGATCGACATCAACTCGGCCAAGGCCACCAAGGGCTCGGACATCGAAGAAACCGCGTTCAATACCAACCTCGAGGCCGCGGTGGAGATCGCCCGCCAGTGCCGCATCCGCGACGCCGGTGGCCTGATCGTGATCGACTTCATCGACATGGACAGCCCGCGCCATCAGCGCGAAGTGGAGGAAAAGCTCAAGGACGCGCTGAAGCTCGACCGCGCCCGCGTGCAGGTGGGCCGCATCTCGCGCTTCGGCTTGCTGGAGTTGTCGCGCCAGCGCCTGCGCCCCAGCCTCGGCGAGGCCACCCAGATCGTCTGCCCGCGCTGCGAAGGCCATGGCCACATCCGCGGCGTGGAGTCGCTGGGCCTGTCCACCCTGCGCCTGATCGAAGAGCACGCGATGAAGGACAACACCGGCCAGGTGCTGGTGCAGGCCCCGCCCATGGTGGCCAACTTCCTGCTCAACGAGAAGCGCGCCAGCGTGGTCGAGATCGAGCTGCGCCACAAGGCGCATGTGGTGATCGTGGCCGACGACAAGCTGGAAACCCCGCATATCGAGATCCAGCGGATCAAGGAAGCGGACATGGGCGAGCACAGCAAGCCCAGCTACGAGCGCCTCACTGCGGTCGATGCGACGCCGATCCCGAAGATGGGCCAGACGCTCGGCAGCAGCGAACAGCCCGCCGTCAGCGGCATCGTGCCTGCCACGCCGGCGCCGGTGCGCGAAGAAGCATCCGCGGTCGCACCGGTGCAGCAGGCGTCGGCGCCGCGGCGCCAGGCGGCGCCCGCGCCCACCGCCGTCGCCGCACCGAGCGGAGGCATCATTTCGCGACTGTTCGGCTGGTTCCGCAACAGCGCCGCAGCCGCCGAAACGAGCGCGCCTGCCTCCAAGCCCTCAAGTGGCGACAAGAGCAATGCGCGCGGCAACAACCGCCAGCAGCAGCAACCGCGCCGCGACGAACGCAGCCGCAGCAGCCAGGGTGGTAGCGGCAACCGACAGCAACAGCCTCGACGCGACGAGCGCCGCGAAGGCAGCACACAGCAGGCCAAGCCAGGGCAGCAACAGAATGCCCAGCAGCAGGGCGGCCGCAACAAGGGCAGCGAGGGCGCGCAGCGCCAGCCGCAGGCCAACCAGGCACCCAGGCAGGAGCGTCAGCAGCCTCGCAGCAACAACGTCGACATCAAGGCCGCCCAGCCGGAGCGCAAACCTGCCGCACCTACGTCGAATGCTCCAGCCGCCGCCACATCCAAGCCGGAAGCACCCGCTCCGCGCCCGGTCGCCGCGTCCGTGGAGGCGAACGATGAAGCCAAGCTGATCACCGCGCCGGTCGCCGATGGCCAGGAAGTGACCGCCGACGCCGCTGCTGACGGCGAAGGCCCCGCACGCCGCCGCCGCGGTCGTCGAGGCGGCCGCCGTCGCCGTCGGCACGAAGATGCCGCCGCCGGCAGCGCGCCGAACGCCAGCCAGGTTGACGAACTGGACGACGAGGATCGCGACGAAGCCGCTGCTTCCAGCGAACCCAGCGAAGCGGGGGCGCCCGCCAAGGCGGCTGCGGACGAAGCCATCGCGCCTGCGCCGGTCGCCCCCGCAGCAGCGCCACGTCCGGCCCCCACCCCGCGCACTACGCCGCCGCAAAACGAACGCACCGAGCCGACGCGCACGATTCTGACCGAAGCACCGCTGGCTGCCGCCGTCGCCACCGCGTTCAGCTTGCCGGTGCTGCCGCCAATTCCGGAAAAGCCCGCGGTGCCCACCGCTTCGGCTGCGGAGCCCGCACGCGAGGTCGCGACCGCAGCGGTCGCGCAACCGCACGACGCCTCGCCGTCGGCAGGGGTTGCCGAGAAGCAGGAAGAAGTCACGCAACCTGCTGTGCCAGCCCCGGTGGTCCAGGCCGTTGCCCCTGAGTCGCCCCCCGATGAGCCCGCAGTTGCCCAGAATGCGGTGGCCGACGAGCAACCCGTTCCTGCGCCGGCGCTGGTGCAGCCGCAACAGGGCGACCTGCTGGGTCATGTCGTCGACATCCCTGGCGCTCACGGCACGCATGTCGAGCCTGCAGTTGCACCTGGCGAAGAAGCGGCAGAGCCCACAGAGGCGCCGCGGCACGACACTGCGCCCTGATCGCTATGTCGCCGCCAGCAAAAAAGCCGGACCGCAGGGTCCGGCTTTTTTGTGTCGGGTATCGCCGAGACGAGCGATTCAGTTGCCGATCTGTTGGTTTGGCGCGTCGATCAGGCCGTGCGCCGTCATCAGGTGCGCCAGCCCCAGCACATGATCCACCTGCAGCTTCTCCATGAGGCGCTGCTTGTAGGTCGACACGGTCTTGGGGCTGAGGTTGAGCTGCTCGCCAATGATCGTCAGTGGCTTGCCGCGCACCAGCATCATGGCCACTTCCAGCTCACGACTGGACAGCGAATCGAACGGCGAACCGTCACCGTCCAGCGTGGACAGCGCCAACTGCTGCGCCACCGCCGGGGCCAGATAGCGTCGCCCTCCCGCCACCTGCCGCACCGCCACCACCAGTTCGTCGGCATTGCAGCCCTTGGTCAGGTAACCCGAGGCGCCAGCATCCAGCAGGCGCTTGGGGAAACGGCCGTCGTCCACCACGGTGACCACCACGATGCGCGTGGACATCCCGGCGCGGCTCACCCGCTCGGTCAGCTCGATGCCGCTCATGCCAGGCATGTGCACATCCACCAAGGCAATTTCGGGCTTCAGGCTGCGAATCAGTCGCAACCCATCCTCGGCGCTTGCCGCCTCGCCGCAGACCTGAATGTCCGGTTGCTGCTGCAGGATCATTTTGAATCCCGTGCGCACGAGTTCGTGGTCGTCGATCAGTACGATCCGGATCATGTTGTCCCCTCCATAGATCAGTACCTCCTTCCCATGAATGGCGCGTGGCGTAGTCGAAGAATACAGGCCTGACGAGGTCATCGAACCGTTTCAGGCACAGGCCCGCGGGCCCAAGTGCCCGTCGCACGAACGTCGATAACCACGCGAATGACGCCGATCCAAGCCACCCTGCCACCGCATGCCCATGTGCACTGTCGGCCTGCACCTACGCACCGCGCAAGCATCGGCTCGGATCGCCGTGCGCCATAGCGCAGTGGACGCCCGAGTCGATGCAACCGCCAACAACAGGACGATAGCCCGATTTATCAAGGCTTTCCGGCCTTCCTTGGATGCCCTTGGACGGCTGGAGGGAGTCTATCCAACCATCCACCGCGGGGTTTGCACGGTGACAATTCGGAGAAATCCGATGTTTAGGTTTCCGCCCAAAGCTACCACCGACGTCTCACGGCACCCGTTGCCAGGGCTCGGCTTCGGTGACCGCATACCCACGCTGGGCTCGCGCCGGTAGTGAATGAGGGTACCTCATGGTGAGGGCATGCCGCTGGCGTGGGTACGCGACTGGCACAGTTGCGGCCATGAAAACGAGCGGAGATGGCTGAAGAAATGACGCAAATCAGGGCAGCGTACCGCCCCTGCGGCGATGCTTCACTCGTCCGCCGACACCGGCCCCGATGCCACACCCCGCCGCCGGTGCCACCGCCCGATGGCGCATGGACAACCCCCATGAACGCATTGCCCTTCCCCGCAAACGAACCGCGCGACCACACACTGGATGCCTGCTTCCTCGGCCCCTATGGCGAGAACGACGCCCTGCTGGAAAAGCTGCTGGTGGAGTTCCTGCGCGACCACGTGTACTGGCGACGCAACTTCCATCCGGAGGATCCGCCGGCCATCGGCACCGCCGCTGCGCATCATCCCGACTACATCGCCTTCGAATCGCGCATGCGACGCGAGCTGCACCTGCTCTCCGCACAACTGAAGAAATCGGTACCCTTCCATAGCCCGCGCTACATCGGCCACATGGCCAGCGACCTGCTGCTGCCCGGGCTTGCCGCACAGATGCTCACCCTGCCCTACAACCCCAACAACGTCAGCGAGGATGCCGCACCGGTCACCGTGGACATGGAGGTGCAGGCCGGTCTGCAGCTGGCGCGCATGTTGGGCTATCCGCATGACCCCGCGCAGCCGGCCTGCGCCTTCGGCCACCTCACCTCCGGCGGCACTCTGGCCAACTACCAGGCGCTGCGTCTCGCGCTGGCGCTCAAGGCCTTCCCGGTTGCTTTGCGCGCGGCGCAGGTGCCCGACCTCGAGCTGCCCGACGACGACTGGGCCACGTTCAACCTGCCGCAGGCCGAGGGCATCGCCCTGCTGGAAACCTGGCAAGGCTGGCTGGCCGCGCAAGCACCCGCTGAACGCAAGCGCTGGAGCGCGCGGGTGGAACGCGAGCGCATCGAGCAGCGCGGCCTGGTGGATTTCTTCGCCACGCACCCCGGACTTCGTGTCCCCAAGGTGCTGGTACCGATCACCGCCCACTACTCGTGGAGCAAGGGCGCGAAACTGCTGGGGCTGGGCCACGGACAGCTCGAGCTTTTGCCCACCACCGGCATGCGGCTGGATGCCGACGCGCTATGCGACATTCTGGAATGCTTCGCCCGCGAGCGGCAAAGCGTGTTGATGGCGGTGGCGGTACTGGGCGGCACCGAGTACGGCACCATCGACCCGATCGACGCCGTGCTCACCGCGCGCGAGGAGAGCCGCCGCGCCGGGCTGAATTTCGCCGTGCACGTGGACGCCGCCTGGGGTGGCTATCTCGCCACCCTTTTCCGCCGCGAGGATGGCTCGCTGCGCAACCGCGAGGAAGTGGCCGCCGACTACGTGGCCTTTCCCTCGCCCGCCGTGCACGCCGCCTTCGCCGCGCTGGGCGACACCGACTCCATCGCCGTCGACCCGCACAAGCTCGGCTACCTGCCCTACGGAAGCGGCGCCTTCGTCTGTCGTGACCACCGCGCGATGGCGCTTCTGGCCGAGCGCGCCGACTACGTATTCCACGGCGAGGCGACCGGCGACTACCTCACGCGCTATCGCAGCCTGGGCCAGTACATCCCGGAGGGCTCCAAATCCGGCGCCGCTGCCGCCGCGGTATACGTCATGCACAAGGTGCTGCCGCTCGATCACGTCAACTTCGGTCGCCTGCCCCGCGCAACGGTGCGCGCCGCGGAAGCCTTTTGCGCTGGCGCAAAGCGGCTCGCGCTTGAGCTAGACGGCAGTGCTCACGTGCTGGTGCCGTTTGCACCCGACAGCAACCTGGTGTGCCTGGCGCTTAACCCGACAAGCAACACGAGGGTGGAGGATGCCAACGCCTTCGTTCGCACACTGCACGACGAACTGCGCAGTGACCCGACGCATCCCCTGCAACTCAAGGAGTTCTTCGGCTCGGTGACCAGCCTGCGCCCGGAACTGCTGGGACCGGCGGAAACCGCACGCATCCTCGCCGCGCTGGGGCTCGATCCGGTCACGCTGGGCGACGATGGCGCCGACCGTCTGCTGATCCTGCGCCACACCCTGATGAACCCCTACCTGGTCGACCGCGAAAACGGCATCAGCTATATCGAGCGCTATTTCGGCTTCCTCGCCCAGCGCGTGCGTGTGCTGGCCAGGAAAGTGTCGGAGCATCCGAGCGCAGATACGGGCGGCTAACCGTTTGCTGCGGTTCCAGGCGGCATTGGCCACGGTGCCACGAAAGCTCGGGCACCTGGTCACTCCGAATGGGCGACGTCGGTGACGCGATAACAGACCTACCCCGATAGCACCGACTGATCACCCAAGCCCAAAGCGCGCGTCACCCTCGGTGATGCAATCAGGGACGCAGCAGCACTTTGCCCTTGCGACCAGGCTGCAGGCTCGCGGCCGCTGCCGCGGCTATGTCTGCCAGGTCGTAAATCTTGTCGACGGGCAGTTTCAGTTCGCCTTTGGCGGCACGTTCGAGCAGTTCGGCGAACAGCCGCCGCCTGGTTTGTTCGGGCATGGCGGCGCTGATCTTGCTGGCCCAGAAGCCCTTGACCGTGGTGTGCTTGAAGATCAGGTTTCCTGGCGAAATCTGCATCGGCTCGCCGGTCATGCTGCCAAAGGACACCAGTACGCCGTTTTCACCGAGCAGGTCCAGCAGGTCGTCGCTGGCGCGGCCGCCGATGGAGTCGACGGCCGCGCGGATCGGCGTGTCGGCAACCATCGCGCGCACGGTTTTCTTACATCCTTCCTGCGCAGTGGACACGGCATGGTCGATGTCCAAGGCAGCGAGCTCGTCCACGCCGGCGTCGCGTCGTACCAGGTTGACGACATGGACGCCGCGCGCCTCGGCCAGCGTCGCCAGCGTTTTGCCTACCGCGCCGTTCGCCGTGTTCTGGATGATCCAGTCGCCGCGCTCGACCTGCAGGAACTCCAGCAGGGAAATCGCACTGAACGGCATGGCGACCAGTTGCGCAGCCACCTCGTCGGCGACGGCCTCCGGCACGGGTACGAGGCCTTGGGCCGGAGCGAGGAAATACTCCGCCCATGCCCCTTGCACAGACGCCACGGCGACCCGCTGCCCAGGAGCGATGCCTTGCACGCCCTCGCCCAACGCATCGACGATGCCCACCGCTTCGGTGCCACCTGTCGCTGGCAACTGCGGTTTGTAGCCGTACTGACCGCGGATTGTCCAAAGGTCATGGTTGTGGATCGGCGAGAGCACGGTGCGAACCCGGACCTGCCCCAGGCTGCGGCACGGGGCGGTCGCCCAGCGCAAGGACTTCGCCGGGTTCGCCAAAAGCGGCATAGGTGGCGCTCCGCATGGAATGCACTCCTGTAAACGTTGACTATGGGCCACGCACAACTCGCGTCGATAGAACGGCGGAAGCGGCGCGATTCAGGCCATCGGCGGCAGTCCGCTCAGGCGAGCAGCGAGAGCAGGGCTTCGGCCGCGCCTTCGGAACTGGCCGGGTTCTGACCGGTGACGAGCCGCCCGTCGGTCTCGACGTGGGATTGCCAGTCCGCTCCCTTGGTGTAGTCGCCGCCCAAGCGCCGGAACTCGTCCTCGATCAGGAACGGCACCACATCGGTCAGCCCGACGGCGGCCTCCTCGCTGTTGGAGAACCCTGTCACCTTGCGGCTGGCGACCAGCGGCCGGCCGTTCGCCGCACGCGCATGGATCAACGCCGCCGGTGCGTGGCAGACCAGACCGAGCGGCTTGCCGGCACGCACGATGGATTCGATGAGCGCGATCGAGGTGGCATCCTTCACCAAGTCCCAGAGCGGACCGTGGCCGCCGGGATAGAACACGGCGTCGAAGTCCGCGGCGTCGACCGACGCCAACGGCACCGTTGCAGCCAGTTGCTTCTGGGCGTCCGGGTCCTTGCGGAAGCGTTCGGTGGCCGGCGTTTGTGCGCCGACTTCATCGCTCTTGGGATCCAGTGGTGGCTGACCGCCTGCCGGGGAAGCTAGCGTGACGAGGGCACCGGCGTCCTTGAACACGTAGTACGGTGCGGCGAACTCCTCCAGCCAGAAGCCGGTCTTGTGGCCGGTATCGCCGAGGCGGTCGTGAGAGGTCAGAACGATCAGGATCTTTTTCATGGTGCGGCCTTTTGATTAACGTGGATGCGCGGCGCGGGCTTGGATCCGTTTTGCCGGTAAGGCTACGGCAACCGGCACCGCCAACGCGGAGTGCTTGCCGTCGATCGGCCCGCAACCGGCGGCCACCTCAGGCGGGGGTGCAGGTTCGATGAGGCGCACCGGCAACGGCGGTTGCGACCAGCCGCGCGGCTTCCGGCTTCGCACCAGCGGGCGCGCACCGAGCGCAGGAGGCCTGCAGGAACGGGAGGTGTAGGGAGGACCTCAAAACACCGACGTGATGAACGCGGGAAGCGTGGCAAGCAACACGATCATGTCGCGGACAGCC
>DAIDKO010000091.1 GCA_027450005.1 Rhodanobacter sp.
TGCCTTGCCCCTGGGCAAGGCGTCGGAGGACTTCCTTGATATCCGGTTCTCCTGCCACAGCTCCACTCCGCAACCAGGCGAAGACCAGAGCATAGCGCCGCGCCAAAGCGAGCGCGTGCCATTGCGCCTCTTGCGTGTCCCTCGTGTGGAGGCTGACCTTGATGAAGGCCCGGCCGGAAACGCTCGTCAGGTACGCGGGGAGGCGTTGGCGGAAGTGCCAGACCCCGGATGGGGCCAGGCAGAGATAGTGGGGTAATCGCATCGGGGCCTCGTGTGTCCCGACTTGTGACCCGACGCATTTTTTCCGCCTACAAAAAAGCCCTGAAAAATCAGGGCCTTATGTAAAATGGCGGAGAGAGCGGGATTCGAACCCGCGATACGGGGATAAGCCGTATACACACTTTCCAGGCGTGCTCCTTCAACCACTCGGACATCTCTCCGCACGCAACCTGTTCCCCGCCCCAACTGCGGGCGGTCAAGAGGCGAAAGGATACCGGCCGCCACGGTCACTGACAAGCTCAGCCGGCATCCGCGCGCGGCGGCAACGGTGCCGGCAGGGCGATGCGCTGCCCCGTTCCTGCAACCCGATAGCCACGCGCCATCAATGCCTCACCATCGCCGGTGCTGCCGTAGTGGTAGAGCAGCAGACGAGCGCGCAGCATGGCATCGTATTCGCGTTCGATGTCGTCGATGCCGGTGTGCGAGGGGTTGCCGTGCAGCCCGCAATCGTGCGCGACCAGCGCCTCGCCACTGACGTACCGGCCCAGCGTTTCGGGAATCGGCCGCGTGTCGCCGGTGTAGGCGAAGCTGCCGGCCAGCGCGAGGCCAAATGCGGTATCGGGGCGGTGGTGCCGTGCGGGGAACACATCGAACCACAGGCCGTCCAGCCAGAACCCGCGCGTGCACGGCACCAGGCGGAACGCCTCCCAGTAGTTCACGCCGCCCTCGGCCAGCACGCCGGGGTAATCGGCCACGCGTGCCTGCAGCCAGGGCACCAATGCGGCGTGGCAGAAGATGCGGATGCTTCCGCGCAACGCTTGGTCGAACCAGACGCGGGTGAACAGGCGCTCCATGCCGCCGATATGATCCATGTGCGTGTGCGTGATGTAGATCGCGCGCGGCAGGTCGCCGTAGGTGGCGCGGTAGCGGTCCAGCGTGTCCGGGCCGCAGTCGACCAGCAGCAGCGGTTCGCCATCGCGCTCCAGCACGACCGCCGAGGAACCCAGCTCCACCGCGTGCGCCGCGCCCGTACCGAGGAAATGCAGATGCCAGTTCATGCGCCGAAGGTCGTCTCGTAGGCTTCGATAAGGGGAGTCCACACGGTTGCGCGGAACGCCGCTTCGCCCCGCCCCGCGGCGCCCAGCTTGCGCAGCGAGCGCTGCAGCCGCGCGAGGTTGGCGAGCCGCCAGCCTTCGGCAAGGTCGCGCACGCGGCCGCGGTCGAAGTCGATCAGGTGCAGCGCCGAAGACCCGACCAGCACGTTGTGTGCGTTCAGGTCGGCATGCCAGATCCCGGCGCGATGGAAACGCGCCACCAGCGCGCCGACCTCGCGTGCGAGTTCCGCGTCGAGCCGCCCGGCGGCTAGGCATTCGGCCAGCGTCGCGGTATCGGCGATGCGACGGGTGATCAGGTCGGCGCGGTAGAACAGGCCATGCCGCCGGTAACGCGCGGCTACCGGCGCTGGTCCCGGCAGGCCTAGTCGCGCGATCTCGCTCAGCAGGCGAAACTCGGCGAAGCAACGCGTAGAGTCTGCGCCACGCCACAGGTAGCGGTCGCCCATCAGTCTGGCGACCAGGCCGCCACGACGGTAGTGCCGCAGCACGCATTCGCCGGCCGGCGTGACGATCATCTGCACGCCGCCGCGTCCACCGGACTGCGGGCGCAAGGCGCCGTGTCCGCGCCAGTAGTCCGGCTCGAACCAGTCGTCATCGACTTGTGGCGATGCCTCTGCGTCGAACAGAATCGCGCCACCGGCATCCGTGTGCAGTTGTTCCCGCATCGATGCAGCCGTCCCTCACCCGATCAACTCCTGCGATTCTACATGCCCGTCCCCGCCTCGATTTGCCTGCTGCGCACCTCGGCCATCGGCGACGTTACCCATGTGGTGCCACTGGTGCGCACGCTGCAGGCGGCCTGGCCACAAACCCGGCTCACCTGGATCGTGGGCAAGCTGGAGCGACGACTGGTGGGCGACCTACCCGGCGTGAATTTCGTCACCTTCGACAAGGAGGCCGGCTGGGCTGGCCTGCGCCAGGTGTGGGCGTCGCTGCGGAGCCAGCGCTTCGATGCGCTGCTGCAGATGCAGGTGGCGCTGCGCTCCAACCTGCTGAGCCTGGGTATCAAGGCGGATCGCCGCATCGGCTACGACGCGGCGCGCGCTAAGGATCTGCATGGCCTCGTCGTCAACGAGCGCATTCCCGCGCGGACGGGCGAACACGTGCTGGATGCCATCGGCAGCTTCGTCGAACCGCTTGGCCTGAAGCAGACCGCAGTGCGCTGGGACATCTCGATTCCCGACGAGGCGCAGGCATGGGCAGCGGAGCAACTGCCGGGCGATACGCCCACCTTGCTGGTGAGTCCCAGTTCCAGCCATGCGCTACGCAACTGGCGACCAGAGCGCTACGCGGCAGTGATGGATCATGCTGCCACGCGTGGCTGGCGGATCGCATTGACCGGCGGCCCCTCGCCAAACGAACGCGCGATGGCCGACGCTGTCCTCGCCGCCTGCAGGCTCGCGCCGCTGGACCTCACCGGCAAGGACACGCTGAAGAAATTGCTGGCCCTGCTGGGACGCGCACCCCTTCTGCTGACGCCGGATTCCGGCCCCATGCACATGGCGAACGCGGTGGGCAGCAAGGTGTTGGGCCTGCATGCCGCCAGCAACCCGCACCGCTCCGGCCCCTACTCCGATCGCCGCTGGTGCGTGGACAAATACGACGAGGCCGCGCGCCGCTTCCTCGGCAAGCCGGCCAGCGAGCTGGCCTGGGGCAGCAAGATCGAGAAGCCGGGCGTGATGGATCTGATCGGCGTCGACGACGTGATCGAACGCTTCGAGGCGGCCGCGCGCGAACTCTGCCTGGCCTGAAAGGCCCTTCCCGCACAGAGAGGGGCTGCGGCATCAGACGGCGCGGTAGTCCTGGTACGACTTTTCTTCCACCAGTTGCGAGCCCAGCTTGAGGTTGATCTCGCGCTTCACCGCCGCGCGCTCGTCGTTGCGGAAGTACACCGAGCGCGCCAGCTCGATGAATTCGGTGTCGAAGGCCTGCGCCTTTTCCTTGAGGCGAATCGCGTCCTCGATGTCCCACAGCGCCTCGTTCACCGCGAGCAGGCGCGCGCGTTCGTCGGCAATGTCGGCCTTCGAGGCGGGGTGCGCCGCCCAGGTGGCGTTCAGCAGGTCGAGCTCGGTGCGCACGTTGGCCAGCTTGGCTGGATCGCCGATGCGCTGCGACTTGATTTCGAGGATGGTGATCTTGTCGATCAGCTCGCCGTAGGACACCGGGGTCTGGATCAGGCTCATGTCGTACTCCAGGTTCAGTTGGCGTGGGCGGGGTGGAAGGCACCCCGGCGCACGAGTTCGCAGATGCTGCGCACGTCGCCGTCCAGCGCGCGATCGCGGTGCAGGAAGTCGATGTGCTGGCGCAAGGCGGCATGGGCGCGGCGCACGTCGGCGCCGGCGTGGAAGTCGCTGCTGGCGGCCAGCGCCGCGGCCAGTTGCTGCGCCTCGGCGACGAACTGCTCGTGGTGCGGTTGGCCTTCGTGCGGCGCGTTGGACACCTTCGCGGCCAGCGCCTGCCAGCCACCGCGCTGGGCGAGGCGACGTGCGGCGTTGAGCATCTCCTGGCGGTAGTCCAGCGCCTGCGCGGCCGTGTACAGCTCCAGCGCGATCACGTGGCCGAGGTCCTCGATCATCTCCAGCACGTGGCGCGCCTCGTTGGCGCCCATCGAGACGTGGTCCTCGGCGTTCGCGCTGGTCGGTACCGAATAGACGCTGGCCGGATGCGCACGGGTGGCGAGATCGTTGACCAGCGCCGCGGCGGTGTACTGCACGATCATGAAGCCGGAGTCGGTGCCGTCTTCGTTGCCGCTGAGGAAGGCCGGCAGGCCGTCGTTCGTCGCCGGGTCGACCAGCTTGTTGAGGCGGCGCTCCGAGATCGAGGCCAGCACCGGGATCGCCGCCTTCACGTAGCTCATCGCCAGCGCCAGCGGCATGCCGTGGAAGTGGCCGGCGGAGATCACCTGCTCCTCGATGAAGCGCGCACCTTCCGCATCCGGGAAGATCAGCGGGTTGTCTGTGACCGCGTTGAGCTCGATGTCGAACACGCGGCAGGCCTGCGCCCACGCATCGCGCACCGCGCCGTGCACCTGCGGCATGCAGCGCAGGCAGTAGGCGTCCTGCGGCTGGTGCTTCTTGCCGCCCTTGAACGGCAGGAAGCGCGCGTAGAACGCCTCGCGGCCGTGGCGCTGGTTGGCCGGCACCCAGTCCCAGCCGATGTCGAAGCTGAGCGCCTGGTCGTCCGGTTCACTCCACGCCTCGGCCGTCCACGGCTTGAAGCGCGGCACCAGGTGGTAGGGGATGTCGAGCAGGGTCGAGCCCTGCAGCAGTTCGCGCACGTGCGCCGCCATGGCGACCTGGCCCGGATGCGGACGCAGCTCGTGCACCTCGGGGCGCAACGCGCCGCTGCGGCCGGCGAAGGCATCCAGCGTCATCGCAGCGGCGAGGTCGGCGGCGTCGAGCAGGCGCTCCAGGTCGTGCAGCGCCAGCGTGCCGGTGGCCAGCATCTGCGCGGTGCCGTTGTTGAGCGCCAGGCCTTCTTTGAACGACAGGCGCACGGGCTGCAGGCCGGCGCGCTGCAGCGCCTCGCCACCCGGCAGGCGCTCGCCTTGGTAGAACGCCTCGCCGCCACCCAGCAGCACGATGGCCAGGTGCGAGAGCGGCGCGAGGTCGCCGCTGGCGCCCACCGAACCTTTCTCCGGCACCACCGGCACCACGCCGGCATTGAGCATCGCGGCCAGCGCTTGCAGCGTGCACACGCGGATGCCCGAATGCCCACGCATCAGCGTATTGATGCGGATGGCCAGCATCGCACGCACGACGTCCTCGCCGAACGGCTTGCCCACGCACACCGCGTGGGTGGTTATCAGGTTGTGCTGCAGTTCTTCCAGCAGCGTGCCTTCCGGCACCCCGGTGCGACTGCCCGACAGCTCGTCGCGCACGCGATGCGCGCCCAGCAGCTTGTCGGCGTTGCTGCCGAAGCCGGTGGTGACGCCGTAGGTCGGTTCGCCGCAGTTGACTTTGTCGGCGAGGAAATCCGCCGCGCGCTGCACGCGCTCCAGCTGTTTCGCGTCCAGCGCCACCTCGGCGCCGTCGCGCGCCACCGCCACCAGCTGCGCCCGCGTGAGGCTGCCGCCGTCGAGAAGAATGGTTTTGCTCACAAATGCTCCAACAGGTAAATGCAATGACGGCGCAGCTGGCGGCACGACCGTGGAGGGCCTCAGCCCATCGCCGCGGCCTGCTCCAGTTCCACCCGCAGCGTCTTGACCAGTTCCGCGCGCACCACCTCGAACTGGTCGCCGCGGCGCAGGTCCTTCACGGTAACCACGCCCTTGGCCAGTTCGTCCTCGCCCAGTACCACGGCGAAGCGGATGCCGGCGCGATCGGCGTACTTGAACTGCTTGCCAAGCTTGCCGCCCTCCAGCACCACCTCGGTGGCGATGCCCGCGGCGCGCAGTTCGCCGGCCAGCGCCAGGTAGGCCGGCAGCTGCGCCTCGTCCATCTGCGTGACCAGCACGTCCACCGTGCTCTGCGCGGTCGCGACCAAGCCGGCCTCGCGCAGTTGCCAGTACAGCCGGCTCAGGCCGATCGAGATGCCCACACCGGGCAGGTGCGACCTGGTGTACTGGCCGGCGAGGTTCTCGTAGCGGCCGCCCGAGCAGATCGAGCCGATCTGCGGGTGCTCGTTCAGCGTGGTCTCGTAGACGGTGCCGGTGTAGTAGTCGAGGCCGCGCGCGATCGACAGATTGAGCGCGTAATGCGTCTCCGGTACGCCGAACGCATGGATCAAGCCCAGCACTTCCTTCAGTTCGGCGCGCCCCTGCTCCAGCGCCTCGGGACCGGCGCCCAGCGCGTCGAGCTTGTCGTACGCGTCCTGCAGCGAGCTGGAGCGCACCTGCACGAAGGCGAGGATCTTCTCCACCGCCGCGGGCGAAAGACCAAAGCCCTCGCCGGTGAGCGTGTCGCGCACGTGGCCGGCACCGCGCTTGTCCAGCTTGTCCACCTCGCGCAACACCAGCATCTGCTGTTCGGGATCGGCAACGCCCAGGCTCTCGAAATAGCCGCGCATCAGCTTGCGGTTGTTGAGCTGGATGGTGAACGGGCCGATGGCCAGTTCGCGGAACACGCTGTAGATCACCGCCGGCAGTTCGGCGTCGTAGCGGATCGACAGGCTGTCCTTGCCGATCACGTCGATGTCGCACTGGTAGAACTCGCGAAACCGGCCGCGCTGCGCGCGCTCGCCGCGGTACACGCGCTGCATCTGGTAGCGGCGGAACGGGAAGCTGAGGTCGCGTTCGTGCTCGGCCACGTAGCGCGCCAGCGGCACGGTGAGGTCGAAGCGCAGCGCCAGGTCCGGCTTCTCGCCCTGCTCCAGCGCACCGGTGGACTGCACGAAGTACACCTGCCGCTCGGTCTCGCCTCCGGTCTTGGTCAGCAGCACGTCGGCGAATTCGATCGCCGGGGTCTCCACCGGCAGGAAACCGAAGCGCTCGTAGTTGCGACGGATGGTGTCGAGCATGCGCTGGAACGCGATCTGGTCGAGCGGCAGCAGCTCGAGCACGCCGGGCATGGTGCGGGCCGGGGTAAGCGCCATGGAAACCTCTGTGGACGGGGAAGGATTCGCCGCGCGGCGACAGCCGCCAAGATTAACAGATGGCCTCGCAGCCTCCGCGCCTGTCGAAGACCTGTTGCCAAGCCCCGCCGCCGTCGTTAACATACGCGGCTCCCACGGGGTGTAGCTCAGCCTGGTAGAGCGCTACGTTCGGGACGTAGAAGTCGCAGGTTCAAATCCTGTCTCCCCGACCAAACTCAAAATTACGAAAGAGGCCCGCCCTCACAAGCGGGCCTTTTTTTGTGGTGAAGTGGCCTAGAGCTGGCATGTGCGATGGGCCAAGCTACCGTTTGTTGGTGCGCGCCGGAATTTTACGAGGTAGCCAAAATTTGATTGATCAGGGTCGGCGGCGTCCAACCTAGCGAGTGGCGGGGGCGCTGTCTGTGGAGATGGTCAATCCGATGCAAGCGAAAGCAACGCACGGCAAGCTTGACGCATCATTCTGGAACGATTAGTCTACAAAATGTATCGTCACTTTACTGCGTGCCCTGAGCGCAAATCTGTAGTGCAAAACACTCCCTCCGCCCTGATTGCACGGACGTACGTGCATCGGCGTCAGGCGCATCACCGTTCCCCTGTCACGTCCGTTAGGCTTGCCCGATCCTAGCCATGCCCCGCCCCCTTTCCTACGATTCGGATGCCGTCGTAAGCGCCGCGATGCAAGCTTTCTGGGGCGGCGGCGTCTCTGGCACGAGTGTGGACGACCTCCTGCGAGCCACCGGTTTGTCTCGGTCATCCCTCTACAACAGCTTCGGTAGTCGGGAAGGCCTTATGCGAGCGGCGACGGAGCGCTATGCGCGGTGGCAGTCGGCCGCGATTAGAAAGCTGTTCAGCCGCCGGTCCCTGGAGGAGGCGATGATGGCAATGCTTATGGAGGCGGCGACGAGTAACTACGACGGTCGCGGCTGTCTGCTGGTCAATGCCGTAGGGGAACTGCACGAATCCCCGGGAGCTGGCTTGGAGGCTGTGCAGGCTGCGCTCGCGGAGGTCGCGGCAACGCTCGAAAGCGCGATTCGCGGCGCTGCGCCAGAGCGCGACGATGTTCCGCAGCTGTGCGTGGCCGTCATGGCGGCGATCGCAGGACTGCGCACCATGCAGCGCGCTGCGCTGCCCCTGTCCCTGCGCCGACAGGCCGCACAGCGCCTTGCAAAGGGCCTTGTCGGAAGCTGAAAATTTTTTGTTCATTTTGGACTATTCGTTCCATTTGCGCATCCTGCGCATGTCCGCGCCACCGGCGCATCCCAGCCTAGGAGAAGTACATGAGCTCACCCATAGCCCGCCTCAACCTGCCCGCGCAGACCCCCGCTTCCACCAGCGGAAAGGCCCACGAGATTCTCGAGACCTCGCAGCGCAACCTCGGCTTCGTGCCCAATATGTACGCGAACATGGCGAATTCGCCCGGTTTGCTGCAGATCTACGTGCAAGGCTACGAACTGTTCCGCAACGAGAGCGGTTTCAGCCCCGTTGAGCAGGAAGTAGTGTTTCTGGTCCTAAGCCGCTTCAATGGCTGCACCTACTGCACCGCCGCGCACAGCATGATTGGCGACAAGATGTCGGGCGTGCCCGCCGACGTGCTGGCCGCGCTGCGCGACGGCAAGCCATTGACCGACCCCAAGCTGCAAGCTTTGGCGACCTTCACGTACACCATGGTTGAAAGCCGCGGCACGCCCGCTCCCGAGGACCTCGACGCCTTCAAGGCCGCGGGCTACACGGACCGGCAGGCGTTGGAGATCGTCCTGGCGATCGCGGTGAAGACGCTAAGCAACTACACCAACCACATCTTCCACACCGAGACCGACACCGCCTTCCAGAGCTACGCCTGGAAGACGCAAGCCTGAGTACTTCAGCACACGGGGAGCAGGGGTCCTGCCCCTCGCTCCCCGTTGCACTGCTTGAAAGCATTGGTGCGCGCGAACACTATGCGTTGGCGCATCGAGCGGGCCCATTTCATGTCGTCTCCTCCTCATTGGAATTGGCACGCGACGGCAAGCATGGCAGTCAATGGGAATTGCGTCAGGCCGAAGCGCGGCACGACGCCGACAACGGAGCGGCCAAGGCCGTCGCGAAGAGAGCCTCGCCGGTGCGACGCACGACCATCCTTGCGACCAGGGATGTCCCTGTCAAACCAACACGCCGTGAACATTCAGCAAGCTGAGCATCCGGCATGCGGATCATCGGCCCAGCTCTGCGCCGGCCAGCCCCGCTAACCGATCGAGCTCGGCCTCGACGAAGCCGGCCTTCAACCGTGCAGGCCGGTTAAACGGGCCGCGTAGCGCCACGCCCATGTAGTCGCGCAGCAGGTCAAAGAAGTGTTCCAAGGGGTCGACGCCGTCGCGCTCGCAGCACCAGCGATACCAGCGCGTGCCGGCGGCGACGTGGGCCACCTCCTCGCGCAGGATCACTTCCAGCACGGCGATGGTGCGCTCGTCGCCGGCGTGGCGCAGGCGCTCGATCATGCCAGGCGTCACGTCCAGTCCGCGCGCCTCCAGTACTCGCGGCACCAGCGCCATCCGCGCAGTGTCGGAGTGCGCGGTCTTCTCGGCCATCTCCCACAAGCCGTTGTGCGCGTCGAAGTCGCCATAGGCGTGACCGAGTTCGGCCAGCCGCGCGGACAGCAGGGCGAAGTGGCGCGCCTCGTCGTGCGCGCAACCGACCCAATCGCGGTAGTAATTATCGGGCATGCCGTGGAAGCGGTAGACCGCGTCCCAGGCGAGGTTGATCGCGTTGAACTCGATGTGCGCCACGGCGTGCACCAGCGCGGCGCGACCTTTGGCGCTGCCGAGGCCGCGCTGCGGGACTTGGCGGGCACTGACCAGTTGCGGCCGTGCAGGCCGACCCGGCGCGCCGATGGGCTCGGGCGGCACGACGGCAGGATCGGGGCGCAGCAGGCCCGCCTGCACTGCGTCCCAGGCGGTGTGAGTGAGCCGCAGCTTCTCGGCCGGATCGCTGGCATCCAGGCAAGCTTTGGCAGCGGCGTGGAGATCGGTCATGGAGTTCGTCACATGATGGCCCCTCATCCCTACCCTCCCCTCGCCCCCCAAAGCCGACGCCATCCAAGGCGCTTCCCCGCGTGCTCCGGAGGGGAGAGGACGAAGAGCCCTACAGCATCACGCGCTACGGCGCGCGGCCTTGGCGTCGTCCGAGCGCAGCATCTCGATCTGCTCGAGGTAGTGGCGGTCGAGGCCGGTGATGTATTCGCCGTTGAAGCAGGAAGAGTCGAAGTGCTTCAGCGATTCGTTGCCGTCCTGCACCGCCCAGACCAGGTCCTTGAGATCCTGGTAGATCAGCCAGTCGGCACCCAGTATCTGCTGCACCTCGGTCTCGGTCTTGCCGGCGGCTACGAGCTCAGTGGCCGAAGGCATGTCGATGCCGTACACGTTGGGGTAGCGCACTGGCGGCGCGGCGGAAGCGAAGTACACGTTCCTCGCACCAGCGTCGCGCGCCATCTGGATGATCTGCTTCGAGGTGGTGCCGCGCACGATGGAGTCGTCCACCAGCAGCACGTTCTTCTTGCGGAACTCCAGCTCCACCGGGTTGAGCTTGCGGCGCACCGATTTCACGCGGTCGCCCTGCCCCGGCATGATGAAGGTGCGGCCCACGTAGCGGTTCTTGACGAAGCCCTCGCGGAACGGCACGCCCAGCGCCTCGGCCAGCGCGCTGGCCGCGGTACGCGCGGTGTCGGGGATGGGGATTACCGCTTCGATGCCGTGGTCGGGCCGCTCGCGCAGGATCTTCTCGGCCAGCCTCTGGCCCATGCGCAGGCGCGCCTTGTACACCGACACGTTCTCGATCATCGAGTCCGGCCGCGCTAGGTACACGTACTCAAAGATGCACGGCGCATGCACCGCGCTCTCGGCACACTGGCGAGTATGCAGTTGGCCGCCGTCGGTTATGAACACCGCCTCGCCTGGCGCCACGTCGCGCAGGCGCTTGAAGCCCAGCACGTCCAGCGCCACCGACTCGGATGCCACCGCGTACTCGCGGCCTTCGGCGGTGATGCGCTCGCCCAGCACCAGCGGCCGGATGCCGTTGGGATCGCGGAACGCCAGCAGGCCATAGCCCAGCACCAGCGCGATGCAGGCATAGCCGCCGCGCGCACGCGCGTGCATCGCGGCCACGGCCTTGAAGATGTGGTCGGGCGTGAGCGCCATGCGCTCCTGGATCTGCAGCTCGTGCGCCAGCACGTTGAGCAGCACCTCGGAGTCCGACTCGGTGTTGATGTGGCGGCGATCGCTTTCGAACATCTCCTTGCGCAGCGCCTCGGTGTTGACCAGGTTGCCGTTATGAGCGAAGGCGATGCCGTAGGGCGAGTTGACGTAGAACGGCTGGGCTTCGCCGGGATCGTTGTCGCTGCCCGCGGTCGGATAGCGGCAGTGGCCGATGCCGACCCGCCCGCGCAGCTTCAGCATGTGCTCCTGGCGGAACACGTCGCGCACCAGGCCGCCGCCCTTGTGCAGGCGCAGGCGCGAGCCGTCGAGGGTGGCGATTCCGGCGGCGTCCTGGCCGCGGTGCTGGAGCACGGTCAGGCCGTCATACAGCAGCGGGGCGACATCCGCCAGGCCGACGATTCCGATGATTCCGCACATGCGATGACCTTCAGTGTCCGGGGGGTGCCGCCGCTGCACGCGGTGGCGACGACACCACCGGCGCGGGCAGCGACGGCGGCGCAAACGAGATGTAGCGGGCCACGCCCGCCGGCAGCCGCGCACTGACCATCGCGGCGGCCTTCTGGAAAGTGGGGATCAATTGCGAGTTTTGCCACCACGGATCGCGCGGAAACGGAGTGAAGCCCAGCAGCAGCACGCCGAGGGTGACGATCACCAGTCCGCGACCCAGCCCGAAGAGCATGCCCAGCAGGCGATCGCTGCCGCTGAGCCCGGTGCCCTGCACCAGCATGCGCATGAGCCAGGCCAGCAGCGCGCCGACGATCAGCACCAGCACGAAGATCAGCCCCCAGGCGATGAAGATGCGCGCCGACGGCTCGCGGATGCCGGCCGGCAGATGCGCGGCGACGGTCTCGCCGAAGCTCCACGCCGCCCACAGCGCCGCTCCCCACACCGCCAGCGCCATGACCTCGGCGACCAGACCGCGCCACAGCC
>DAIDKO010000092.1 GCA_027450005.1 Rhodanobacter sp.
CCACGCACACCAGGCGCTTGCCCTTGAACAGGGCGCCGAATTGCCTCACCAGCTGCGCCTTGTGCCGACGCTCCATCACCACGACCAGGTCGGCCCAGTCCAGCTGCGCCGCATCGAGCATCAATTCAGCGTCGGTCGCCAGACCTGCGGAATCCGTTTCCACCCCGGGTATCCCAGCAAACACGGCCTCCGCCGTAGGGCTGCGCAGGCGGTTGCGGCTGCAGACGAACAGAACGCGCAGGGTCATCGGCTAAGAAAAAGCCCGCCTTGCGGCGGGCTTCTCGTCACATCAGGTTGCGGCCGTGGAACAACTCCTCGATCTCGCGGCGCAGCAGCGACTCGATGCGCTGGCGCTCCTTGAACGAGAGGTCGTCGGCGTGGGCGTCGAACAGGTAGGTGTCGAGGTCGAAGTCCTTCACGTGCATCTTCGTGTGGAAGATGTTTTCCTGGTACACGTTGACGTCGAACATCTCGTACTTCTGGCGGATGTGGCGCGCGAGGTAATCCTGCACCGAGTTGATCTTGTGGTCGATGAAGTGCTTCTTGCCCTTCACGTCGCGGGTGAAGCCACGCACGCGGTAGTCGCACACCACGATGTCCGACTCGAAGCTGTCGATAAGGTAATTCAGCGCCTTCAGCGGCGAGATCACACCGCAGGTGGCCACGTCGATGTCCGCGCGGAAGGTCGCGATGCCGTTGTGCGGGTGCGTTTCGGGGTAGGTGTGGACGGTGATGTGACTCTTGTCCATGTGCGCCACGACGGCGCCGGAGATGGTGTCGCGGCCGAGCTTCTCGACCACCGGCTCCTCGGAGATCAAGATGGTCACCGAGGCGCCCTGTGGGTCGTAGTCCTGGCGGGCCACGTTCAGGATGTTCGCGCCGATGATTTCGGCCACGTCGGTGAGAATCTGGGTGAGGCGATCGGCGTCGTACTGTTCGTCGATGTACTCGATGTAGCGCTGGCGCTGCTCTTCCGACACCGCGTAGCAGATGTCGTAGATGTTGAAGCTCAAGGCCTTGGTGAGGTTGTTGAAACCCTGCAGGCGCAGGCGGGGAAGCGGCTTGACCACGGCGACTCTCCATGACCGGATCGACGGTCAGCAGGATGAGGCGGGTTAGCAGCAAGGGTCCCCGCGGGAATTCGGACCATGGGGACCCTTGTCTCCCGTGACCCGGTGAACGCCCCGACCATAGGTACGCGAGCGAAAGACTGCGAAGTATGCGGCAAAATTGGCGAAAACAGAACCTCCGTCAATCCGCTCGCGTTTGCCATAATGGGGAACGCGGGGGTGGAACCACCCCACTGAGGGGAAACCAGCACAGTGGCGCTACTCAAATACCAGCTGCAACAGGCTTTCGAGCGTTCCCAGGCGCCGTTGGCCTTCGCCCCGGATCCGGCCTCGATGGAACGCTTCCTGGCGCTCTGCCACCGCCGCCGCTACCCGAGCAAGACCGCGATCATCCGCCCCGGCGACCCGGCCAACACGCTTTACTACGTGATCGAGGGCTCGCTGGCGGTATGCACCGAGGACGAGCAAGGCCGTGAGCTGATCCTCGCCTACATCAACCGCGGCCAGTTCATTGGCGAAATGGGCCTGTTCGTGGAGCAGGCGCAGCGCGAGTCGGTGGTACGCACGCGCAGCGTGTGCGAGATGGCCGAGGTCAGCTACGAACGCCTGTTCACGCTGATGAAGGGCCCGCTGGCCGAGGAATGCCCGAAGATCCTGTTCGCCATCGGCTCCCAGCTCACCCACCGCCTGCTGCGCACCTCGCGCCAGGTGAGCCGCATGGCCTTCATGGACGTCACCAGCCGCATCTCGCGCACCCTGCTCGACCTCTGCGAGGAGCCGGACGCGATGAGCCACCCCGAAGGCACGCAGATCCGCATCTCGCGCCAGGAAGTGAGCCGCATCGTGGGTTGTTCGCGCGAAATGGTCGGCCGCGTGCTCAAGCAGCTGGAGGAGCAGGGCATGATCGACGTCTCGGGCAAGACGATCGTGGTGCGCGGAACGCGCTGAAGCCCGCCGCAGTACCCGGAGAACCCCGCAGCCCGGCCACGCTGCGGGACAACTGCCTGCAGCGCAACGGCGTCAACCGCAAGGCTCCGGTGCTGGCCGACCCCGCAGGAAACCCTGTCCGAGCTCGCAGCCCATCGCCAGCAGCGCGTCACACTGCGCCTCCGTCTCGATGCCCTCGGCGATGACCCCGATACCCAGCGCCTGGGCCAGGGCCAGGATCGCCACCACCACTTTGTTGGCGCCGACGGCGTCGGCCGAATCCAGCTCGCGCACGAATACCTGGTCGATCTTCAGCCTGCCCAGTGGCAGCGAATGCAGGTAGCTCAACGAGGAGTAGCCCGTGCCGAAATCGTCCAACGCGGTCTGCACCCCGACGTCACGCAGCCGTTCAAGGGTCTCGCGTACCTGCACCGGATCGTCCAGCAGCGCGCCCTCGGTGAGTTCGATCAGCAGTCGCTCCGGCGGCAACCCGCTGCGCGCGAGCTGCTGCAGCAGGCGGCGGTCGAAATCCGCATGGCGCAGGAGTAGCGGCGAGACATTGATGGTCACGAAGCCGGCGCCGCCATCCGGTCGCGCCATGCGTTCGCAGACCATGCCGTACATCTGCCAGTCGATGGCCTCCAGTTGGCCGCAGTCGTGCGCCACACGCACGAAATCGCCTGGCAGCAGCAGCCCGCGGCGTGGATGGTTCCAGCGCAGCAAGGCCTCGTGGCCTACCACCTCGCCACTGTCGAGCCGAAAGATCGGCTGGTAGTACGGCGTGAACTCGCCATGCTGCAGGGCGTGCCGCAACTCGGCCTCCAGCGCCAGCTCGTCGACCGCATTGCGCGCCATCGTCTCGTCGAACATCGCGTAGCGTCCGCGCCCCATCTGTTTGGCGCGATAGAGCGCGATGTCGGCATCGCGCAGCAGCGCGTCGGCCCGCTCGTGGCGCCCGGCGATCGCGATGCCCACGCTCGCCGAGGGCTCCAGTTCGCGCCCGCCGATTGATAACGGCTGGCGCAGCTCGTGCAGCACGCCCTGCGCTATGCGTTCGGCGATCACTGGCTCGACCACAGCGTCCAGCAAGATCGCGAACTCGTCGCCGGCCAGCCGCGCCACCACGTCCGGTGCGACCACGCAGGTGCGCAGGCGGTTCGCCACGGCCTGCAGGAAAGCATCGCCGGCCAGGTGGCCCAGGCTGTCGTTGATCACCTTGAAGCGGTCCACGTCCAGGTACAGCAGCGCGCATGGCGCGCCCGCCGACAGCCGCGCCAGTCGCTCGCCCAACCGCTCGCGCAGGAAGCCGCGGTTCGGCAGGCCGGTGAGCGGATCGTGCATCACCTCGTGGCGCAGTTGCCGCTGGATTTGCTCGCGCTCGGCGATCTGTTCGCGCAGCTCGCGGGTGCGTTCCTCCACCCGGTGCTCCAACTGCAGGTTGGCCTGCAGAAGTGCGGCGGCGGCACGGCGACGCTGGATGCTGTTGGCGATCTGCATCGCGGCGAAGCTGAGCAGTTCCTGGTCCGCGATGCCGAAATAGGTTTCGTCGACATAGCTCTGCACGGTGACCACGCCGATGACCTTTTCGCCGGCGCGCAGCGGCACGCCCAGCCAGGAGGAGGACGGCGTGCCGACGATGCTAGGCACCACCTCGCCCGCTGCGGCCAGCGCATCAAGCTGGTGCCGGTTGGCCAGCAATGGCTTACCAGTGCGCATCACGTAGGCGGTTACGCCATATTCCATCGGCACGCCAAAGGCGCTCTGCACGCCGGCGTCGACGTAGTAAGGAAAATCAAGCCACTGTCGCTGTTCGTCGAGCAGGGCGATGTAGAAGTTCGAGGCGTCCAGCAGGCTGCCGACCTCGGCGTGCACGCGACGGTAGAACGCGCCTTCGTCGATGTCCGCCGTACCCAGTTCGGCCAGCCTGAACAGGACCGACTGCAGGCGCTCCGCCCGTTGGCGCTCCTGCACTTCCTCCTGCAACTCGCGGTTCGCGGTGGCCAGCTCGCTGGTGCGTTGTTGCACCCTACGCTCCAGTTCGTCTTTGCTCTCTTTGCGCTCCAGCGCGGTGAGCACATGCTGGGCGACGAACTCCAGTACTGTGCGATCCTCGCTGGTGTAGCCGATGCCCGGCCGATAGCTCTGCACTACGAGCGCACCGTGTACCCGGCCATCGCGCAGCATTGGCACGCCCAACCAGTCCTCGCTGGCCGCGCCGATCACCTCCAGCGGTCCGCCAGTCTGCGCAGCCAGTTGTTCAGAGCTACCCATCATCGGCTGGCCATGCACCAGCAGGTGCCAAGTGAGCGAACCGCGCATCGCCTCCAGCGACTCCTCGCGCACGATGTCGGGCCCCTCGACGTCCACCGTGTCGGCGTAGTAGAGGAAGCGCGTGGTGCCACGCTCGGCGTCGTGGCGGACGATGTAGAAGTTCTCCGCGTACATCAGCGTGCCTACGATGCCGTGGATACCGCGCAACAGCTCGTCCATGTCGCGGTCGGCGCCGGCGAGGTCGGAAATGGCGAACAGCGCGCGCTGCAGGTTTTCCGAGCGCTCAAGTTGATAATGCGAATCCCGCAATTCGCCCAGCGCGAGCAATTGCTGCAATTGCCGGCCAGCCAGCGCAAGGCAGGGCGCCAGCGCCTCGCGCAACCGCTGTCCAACCTGCGCACCCGCCGGCATCAGAGTCAGGGCGGCCGGCACGCCCGGCCCCAGCCTTATCGCGCATTCGTAGCCCACCGAAACCGGTGCTTCACGGTCATCATCCGACCCGGACCGCAGCCAGGCTTCCAATCGCGTGTCCGGATCGCCACCGGTGGTGCGGCATTCGCCACGTTCCAGCCACCATACGCGGGCGTTGCTGCATGCCGGACAGCAGCGCACCAGTTCCACCGTCAAGGCGGCCGCCGCCTGTGGCGTGGTCGCACCGATCAACCGCCCGAGCCAGGCCAGTTGATCCGCGTCATTAGGAATCTCAACCTGCGGCCCGTCGAGTCGATTCATGCGCTGACGATTCCCCCCGGGATTGATGGTAGCGCGCCGCTGCGGTGGTGCCCAGCATGCCCCGGTGAATTCTCCGCCCACTAGAATGGCCGACTCGCCCCGGATTCCCCCATGCTTGCCGACGCCACCAAGGACGCCATCCGCGCCGCCTACGCGCGCCTGAAAGACGGCCTGCCCGGCTTCAGCCCGCGCGCCTCGCAGGGAAAGATGATCGCCGAGGTGGCCAGGGCGCTGGCCAGCGAGGGTGGCGTCGCCGCGATCGAGGCGCCCACCGGCACCGGCAAGTCGATGGCCTACCTGATCGCCGGCCACGAAGTGGCGCGCGCGCAGAGGAAGAAGCTGCTCATCGCCACCGCCACCGTGGCACTGCAGGAGCAACTGGTCGAGCGCGACATCCCGCTCTATCTGCAGCTCTCCGGCCACGTCGCGAAGGTGGCATTGGCCAAGGGTCGTGGCCGCTACCTTTGCCCACGCAACCTGGCGATGGCACGTAACAGCCTCGCCGGATCAGCGCAATCGAGCTTCGGCTTCGACGCCGACCTCGCACTGTGGAGCAAGCCGCCGGCAGAGCGCGACAAGCAGGCCTTGTCCAAGCTCGCGCAGGCCTACGACGAGGGCACGTGGAGCGGCGACATGGACGCCGCGCCCGAGCCGGTAGGCGACCTGCTGCGCCCCCTGCTCACCACCACCGCCGGCGGCTGCACCAACCGCAAGTGCGGCCAGTTCATGGTCTGCCCGTTCTTCGCCGCGCGCCGCGCCGTGGACGACGCCGACATCATCGTAGCCAACCAGGACCTGGTGCTGGCCGACCTCACCATGCCGGGCGAGGACGACCACTGGGGCGGCGTGATCCTGCCCCGTCCCGACGAGACGCTATACGTGTTCGACGAGGCCCACCACATCCCTGGCAAGGCGATCGACCGCGGCGCTTCCGACGTGCACCTGGCTTCCACCGTGCGCCAGCTGAGCCGGCTCGGACGGCAGGTGCATGCGGCCTATTCGCTCACCGACAAGGAAAGCCTCGGCAAACTCACGCTCGACGCCGGCGACGCGAAACTACAGGAACTGGGCGATGCGCTGGAAGCGCTAGAGAAGGAGATCCGTCTCGGCTGGCTGCCCGATCCGGCCGAGAGCGAGCCGATGTACCGCGGTTCGCTCGGACGATTGCCGGAAGCCTGGGTGGAGCACGCGCGGATGCTCAGCGTGCAGACCAGCGAGGTACAGCGCTGGCTGGCCGCCGTGCGCCGCGCGGTGGTGGAGATGACCGATGGCGGCCCCACCCAGGAAGCCTTGTCGCGCGAGCTGGGCATCGCGCTGGAACGCATCGGCAAGCAGACCGCCTGCTGGCAGGCGTGGGCCGCAGAAGACCCCGCCAACGCACCGCCGCTGGCACGCTGGGTCACGCTCACCGGCGACCAGCAACTGGTTTGCCACGCGTCGGCGGTGTCCGCAGCAGGCCTGCTGCGCAGCGTGTTGTGGGGCAACGCCAGCGGCGTGGCGCTGACCTCGGCCACGCTGAGCGCGGGCGGCAACTTCCGCGGCTACGCCGATGCCGTGGGCCTGCCCGACGACGCGACCACCCTCAGCCTGCCCTCGCCGTTCAATCTCGCGGCGCAGGCCCGGCTCGAGGTGCCTGCGATGGACGCCCTGCCCGAAGCGCGCGAGGAGCACGCGCTGGCGATCAGCGACTGGTTGGCCGAACACCTGGACTGGAACGCCGGCAACCTGGTGCTGTTCACCTCGCGCGCCAAGCTGGACCGCGTGCTGCAGAAGCTGCCGATCGACAAGGTGCGCAAGGTGCGCGCGCAGGGCTCGCTCGGCAAGACGCAGCTGATCGCCGAGCACGTCGCCGACGTGGCGGCCGGCAAGGGCAGCACGCTGTTCGGCCTGGCCAGCTTCGGCGAAGGCCTCGACCTGCCCGGCAAGCTGTGCGAGACGGTGGTGATCACCCAGCTGCCTTTCGCTGTGCCCACCGACCCGGTCGGTGCCACCTACGCGGAGTGGCTGGAGTCGCGCGGCCGCAATCCCTTCCTCGAGGTGAGCATCCCCGAGGCCACCCGCCTGCTCACCCAGTATTGCGGCCGCCTGATCCGCAACGAGAGCGACAGCGGTCGCATCGTGCTGCTGGACCGCCGCGTGGTCACCAAACGCTACGGCGCCGGCATGCTGCGTGCTTTGCCGCCCTTCAAGCGAGTGATAGAGCGCTAGATGCGCCCCCCGGCGAAGCTTGGCGCCAGCGCATTGCCGCGGCCTCTCCAAGCTGACCCGGCTCACCGCGGCCAGCGCCCTGGAAACCGGCAGGCAGCCCACCACCGCGAGGCTGGTCGTACCGGCTCGCCGGTATTCGATCGACGGACCGCCGGGAGAGTACGGCCAACCCCCGATTGCCCGCTCCGCCGACGAGAGGACGTTGATTGGCGCTGGCGAGGAAGCAATGCCAGCGCCACGAGGCCGTGCGTTGAGAGTCCATACGCAGCTACGCCGCGCCGACGCCGCACTGTCCACGCCCCACAGCACGGTCCGGCACTGGCGGATGCGGGGCCGCTCAGTTCTTGCGCAGGAGCGGCTCCTCGGTCGCATCCAGCGCTTGCAGATTTTCCTTGAGCCGGCCGATGACTTCCAGCGCATGCTTCAGCTCGTCGTACTCGATGCCAACGGTGGCCTCGCGGCGCAGCTCGCACGCGATGCGTTCCATGTCGTCAACCACGCCGTGCGCCTGCGCGGTGACGTGCAACCGCCAGGCGCGGCGATCGTTGGGGTCGGGCCGGCGCTCCACGAAACCTGCCGCCTGCAGGCGGTCGATCACCCGGCCCACCGCGATGGGCTCCATTTCCAGCGCCTCGGCCAGCTCGTTCTGGCGCAGGCCGGGCCGGCGGTAAAGCATCTTGGTGGCTCGCCACTGCGCACGGGTCAGGCCGAACTTCACCGCGCGCCGATCGAAGTGCTTGCGGAACAGCAAGGTCACGTCGTTCAGCAGGTAGCCGAAGGAAAGCTCTTCCGTTTTCGCCATGATCGTCGCAACCTCGCCGTTACCGGACCAAGCATAGCGCGGACATGCCTCTTGCCGTTGTCGCCGCCGACATCACCACGCTGGACGTGGACGCCATCGTCAACGCCGCCAACGAAACCCTGCTCGGCGGTGGCGGGGTCGACGGCGCTATCCATCGTGCCGCCGGTCCGGCGCTGGTGGAAGCCTGCCGCGCGATTCCGCAGGTCGCGCCGGGCGTGCGCTGCCCCACCGGCGAGGCGCGCATCACACCCGGCTTCGGCCTGCCGGCGCACTGGGTGATCCATACCGTGGGGCCGGTCTGGCGGGACGGCGAACACGGCGAAGCGACCCTGCTCGCGAGCTGCCATAGCAACGCGCTGCGGCTTGCACGCGAACACGGCCTGGGCCGCGTTGCGTTTCCGGCGATCAGTTGCGGCGTGTTCGGCTATCCGCCGCCGCTGGCTGCGGCAGTGGCCATCGGCACGCTGCAGGCAGCGCTGGCCCGGGACAGCTCGCTCACCATCCTCGTGTGCTGCCGCGGCGAGCCGATGCGTGCAGTGTTCCAACTGGCGCTCGACCAGGCCTGATCCCCAGGCTCGGGGAACCGCTGCGCCGGGCCTCTGCGCGCGGTACCGGGTAGCTAGAGTTTGAACGGGTACAGTGGCGGCAGGCCGTCGTCGTCCTTGCGCTCCTCGCTGCGCCACGCGAAGCCGCGCTGGAACACTTCCGCCAGATCGTCGCCCGCCGCCAGCGGCGCGCCGCCGTAGCAGCGGCGCTGCAATACGGCGATGGCCTGCCGCTGCTCACCATCCGCCAGCGCAGCGTCGAGTTCGCCGGCATGACGGATCGCCGGCCGCTCGGCCTGCGCCCATGCCAGCAAGGCGCGCAACTGCGCCGATGCATCGCCATCGTGCGCCATGGCGAGGAATGCCTGCTTCAGCCGCCGCACGGAATCGCTGGCGGCGGCACCCGGCACAGCGGCCGCCGGTCGACGCGGCGCACGGCGGCGCCACAGCCACCACATCAGCACGGTGAGCAGCCACAGCAGCAGGCTGGCCAGCGCGATCCAGTGCCAGGACGCGCCTTGTTCCCCTGCAGTGGCCGCGGGCGTCGCAGGGACAGCGGCCGCAGGCGCCGCTGCTGGCGCTGCTGCTGGCGTCGGGGCAGACGACGATGCCGCCACGCCGGCCACCGGCAGCACAGCGATGCTGCGCGCGGGAATTTCTGCGGTACGCTCCTGCCCCGACGTCACGTCGAACCAGCGCAACGTGGTCGCGGGCAAGGTCAGCGTGCCAGACCGCTCCGGCACCACTGCGAAGCCGCGTGCGACGCTGGCCTGCAGCCACGCGCCATCCTCTGCAGTAGCCGTCTTGGGCTGGTCGGGATACACCGTGGCGCCCGGTATCGCGGGCAGGCTGAGTTGCGGCAGCGCGCCGGCGGACAGGCCGGTGGCGCTGAGCGTCATGGTGAGGTTGATCGGCTGGCCCACCCGCACCGGCGTACCCGCATCCGGCCACCCGGTCAGCGTGAGGCTGAGCGCGCGCGCCGGGAGCCATGCCGACTGCCCCCAGTCCGCCGGTACGGCCTGCACCTGCACCGTCTGTGCAGGAGCGCTGGCGCTGACCTGCATGCCGGCACCGAAAAAGCTGTTCGGATCGTTGGGGTCCAGCGCCACGCCTTGGAAATCCAGCGCGGGGATCGTCAGCGTGCCCGCGTGCTGCGGCACCAGCGCGTAGCGCCGCTCGATCACGCGGTAATCGCGGCCACCGCGCATCTGGTCGTACCGCAGGTCGTTGCCGACCTGGCGCAGCTGGACGCCACCGACCTGCGGCGCATCCAGCGTGCCGTTCGTGATATCGCCGCTGACGTACAGCCGGACCACATAGCTCAGCTGCTCGCCTACCCAAGCCCGCCGAGGCTTGACTTCGGCCTCCATGAACACGCTCTTGCCGGACGCCGCCGCGGTTGCTGGGTTTGCTGGGTCGACCTGCAACGGCAGCGGCGCAGTCTGCGCCCCGGCCACGGCGAGCGACGGGATGACGATCGTGCCTACATGCTTCGGCCGCAGCACCACCCCGATCACCAGCTCGGCGCTTCGCTGGCCGTTGATGATGCTGAGGTTGCTGCTCTGCGAACTGCCGAGGATGTCGAAGTCCTGCTTCAACGGACCGAGGTCGGGCATTGCCGCGCTGTCGCTTCCCGCGATGTGTAGGTTCAGCGTCACTGTCTCGCCGAGCTGCACGGTGCTGCGATCCAGCGTGGCCTGCACGCTGGCAGCACTCGCCACCAGCGGCACTGCGAGGAGCAGCAGCAGGCACAGCCACGGGAGCATGCGGCCAGGAACGGTCGTCCGCCTGACCTTCAAGGTCAGAGCCGGCCGCCTAAATGAAATCAGTCGTCGAAGCATCACGGCCCATCCTCGTCCGGCACGCCGCCATGGCGGCGTTCGTATTCCAGCTCAAACTTGCGGCGCAGCAGTGCACCTGGGTCATCGGGCACGCTTTGCAAGGCTTGGCGCAGGTCCGCCGGGAGCTTCGATCGCGGATCGTCGGCACCTACCGCGCCAAGTTCATGGGCCGGCGGCGGCTTGGCTGTCTGCTGGCCCGGTGCGCCCAGTTGCCGGTCGAGCTGCCGCTTGAGCGCCTGCTGCGCCCGCTCGGCCTGAGCCTGCTGGGCCGCCTGCTGCGCGGGAGTGGGGAGCTGCTGGCTGTCTTGCCGAGCTCCGGTCTTTCCATGGACCTGCCGATCGCCCTGCGGTGTTTTGTCCGGCGACGATTGCCCGGTCCCGCCGGAGGCATTCTGCGGGTCCTGCCGCTTCGAACCGCTGCGTTGCTGCGACTTTGCGGACTGGCTGTCGTTCTGGCCCTGCGATTGCCGATCCTTGCCATGCTGGCCCTGCTCGCCCTGGTTCTTGTTGCCGGCGCCCTTCCCGTTGCCGCCTTTTTCCTGTGGCGAGGGCGATCCACCTTGCTTCTGCTGCGGCGACGAGGATGGGTTCTGTTGTGGTTGTTGCTTCTGGTGCTTTTGTTGTTTGCGCAGCCAGTCCTCGATTGCCTGCCGGTTGGCCTTCGCGTCCGCATTGGCGGGATTGCGCTTCAAGGCCTCGTCGTAGGCCCGGATCGCATCCTTGTACCTGCCCTCGCGCGCCAGTGCGTTGCCCAAGTTGTAGCTGGCATCGCTGCCCCTGGCCTCGCGCAGTGCCTGGACGGCTGCGGCGTAGTCGCCGGCGCGATAGGCAGCCGCACCGCGAAGGGCTGGGTCGGTCGCCAGTTGCATCGCTCGTTTGGCATCGCCATGCCCGAGCGCCATGGCAGCCTGCTGGTTCTTGTTGCGCCAGAGGTCGCGCCAGCCCGTTGCGTGCGCCGTACCCGGCAGCAGCGGCAACAATGCCAGCGGTAGCAGCAGCAACCAGCCGCGACGGAAGGCCAACGCGGCCAGCGGCAGCAGCGGCAACAGCAACCAGGGGCCGCGGTCCTGCCATTCGTCGCCGAGCCGGCCGTGCGCGGATTGCACCGAACCCGCGCGCAACTCATCCTTTAGCGCGGCGATGTCGGCATCGTCCGCCGTCGCCGTGACATATCGGCCGCCGCCCGCCTGGGCCAGCGCCGACAGCGCCTCGTCGTTGCGTCCGCCGAGCTGCAGGTTGCCGTTCGCATCGTGCAGGAATCCGCCGGTCGGCAAAGGCACCGGCGCACCCTGCGGCGTACCCACGCCCAGCACCGAAACACGTACGCCCTCGGCCAGCGCCTTGCGTGCGGCTTGCTGGGCCGAGGCATCGGCGGTGTCGGTGATCAAGACCAGCGAACCGCCGCGTGCCTTGGCGCCGCGAATCAACGCAACCCCTCGCGCGATGGCTGCCGCCGCGTTCTCGCCATCCACCGGCATGGTGTCGGGCGCCATCGCATCGAGCAAGGTAGACAAGCTATGCGTATCGGAGGTGAGCGGCGCCACCACGAAAGCCTCGCCGGCATAGCCGATCAGCGCATTGAGGCCATCGCGGTTCGCCGCCAGCAAGTCATGCGCTTTGTGGCGTGCGATGGCGATGCGGCTGGGTGCCACGTCGTGCGACAGCATGCGTTGCGACAACGAGATCGCCACCACCTGCGCGGCGCGGCGCGCGTACAGCGGCTGCTCGATCCGGCTCCACGTCGGACCGGCCAACGCCAGTACCGCGAGCGGCCAGCCCAGTGCGAGCAGGCCCAACGGCAGGCGCTGTCGTGCGGCACGCCCTTGCAGCAATACCGGCAGCAGTTCGGCATCCACCAGTCGCGACAAGGCCTGCAGTGCGCGACTGTGCCGCGAGGCCAGCCACAGCAGCCATGGCAATGCGAGCAGCGCGCACAGCCACCACGGACGCAAAAAGTGGAATTGCGCCAGCGCCGCGCTCATGCCGCCACCTCGTGCGCGCGCCGACGCGGTACCGCAGCCAGCAACCACAGCAGCAAGGCCGCCGCCAGCGGCCAGGCAAACCACTCCTTGCGCGGCCGCAGGCTGGGACCTTGCTGCCGCACCGGCTCCAGCGCATCGATCGCGCGATAGGCATCGGTCAGTTGGGCACTGTCGGTGGCACGGAAGAACCGACCTCCCGTCTCGTCGGCAATCTTCGTCAGCATCGCCGCGTCGAGGTCGGCCGAGGGGTTGATGATCTGCGCGCCGAAGAAGCCCGGCACGCGCATGCGTTCCGCACCGATGCCCACGGTGTAGATCCGCACGCCGGCCACCTTGGCGGCGCGTGCCGCCTCCAGCGGCGAGATGCTGCCGGCGTTGTTCACGCCGTCGGTGAGCAGCACCAGCACGCGCGCCTGCTCAGGCAGTGAGGACAGCCGTTTCACCGCAATGGCGATGGCATCGCCGATGGCGGTTTCGCTACCGGCAAGCCCCACCGCGGCACCCTGCAGTTGTGCACGCACCGCATCGAGGTCGTAGGTAAGCGGGGTCACCAGGAAGGCCTGGCTGCCGAACAGGATCAGGCCCATTTCGTCGCCGTGGCGGCGGTCGATGAAGTTGCCGGCGATCGCCTTCACCGCGCCGAACCGGCTCACCGGCTGGCCAGCCAGCTGCATGTCCTGCGTGCTCATGCTGCCGGACAGATCCACCGCCAGCAGCAGGGCTCGGCCGCTACGCTGCTGCGCCTGCGGTGGCCCTACCCACTGCGGCCGCGCGGCGGCGGTTACCAGGCACAACCATGACAAGGCCAGCAGCCATGGCGTAACGCTGCGCACCGTGCTACCGCCCGTGGCCGCAAGGTGCAGTCCCGGGTGTGGCAGCCGCAACGTCTGCCCCGGCGTCGTCGGCGGCAACATGCGGCGCATCAGCAAAGGCAACGGCAGCAGCAGGAAGAGCCACGGCCATGCGAATTCAAACATCGCCGGCCTCCGGGCTTGGCTTCCAGGCTCGCGGTTGCGCCGCGGTGCGCAACCAGTCCCGTGCCGCGGCCAGCGTCGCAGGAACGTCGACGCCAGTCTGCGGCCGATAGATCGCCTGCTCGAGCAGCATCAGGCGGTCGAGCACCGACGTTGCCACCGGCACGCGCTCAAGCGTCTGCCGCCAGCGTTCGCCGCGCTGCCGTGCAGCGGCCTCGTCGTGGCTGCGCGCCACCCGGCGCAGCAGCTGATGCAACGCCGCGACCAACGCGGCATCGTCGCTGTCCCGCCCATGGCGTGCCGCGAGCCTTTCCAGTTCGTCCAGCAGCAAGCGACGGCGCAGCTGCTGGCGCCGATGGCGACGCCAAACCCAGGCAATGGCGGCCAGCCCAAGCAACGCCAGCGCGGCCAGTGCCCACCAGCCTGGCGCCAGCGGCCACCATGAGGGCGCCGGCGGCAGGTGGATATCGCGCAGCTGCGGGCCACGCGGCAAAGGTGCGGGAGGTGTCATCACTGCCCCCCTGTCGCACCCAGCAGGCTGCCGACGGCCGGCAGCGGATCGTCGCGGGTATCGACTACCCGGCAACGCAGTCCGGCACCACGCGCAATGGCCTCGAGCCGCGCGGATCCTCGGCCCAAGGCCTGCTGGAATTCACGCCGCTGACGTTCAGCCAGCAGCACGACATCGCGGCGCTCGCCATCGTGCTCCAGCGGATAGTGGCCGGGTGGCGGCAGCTCGCGCTCCAGCGCATCGGCCAGCACCAGCACGCCGACTCGGGCGCGCGCCTTCAGTTCCAGGAAGTGCTGCCGCGCTTCGTCGTCGGCGCTGAAGCCATCGCTGAGCAGCAACACCCGGCTGGCGGCGTGTTGCAGGCGACGCGCTCGCAACAAGGCTTCCGACAAGGATTCGGTGCGATCCGTCGCCGGCAGCGCATCCCATTCCGCCAAAGCCCCGCACACGGCAAGCGCGCCGCGTGCCGCACCCTGTGGCCGCAGCAAGCGGTCATGCGCGCCGAATGCCATCAACCCGACCTTTTCACCCGTACGCACCGCCAGCCACGCGGCGATCGCGGCGGCACGCGCTGCCTGCACCGACTTGAAACGCCGGCGGGTGCCGAAGCGCAGGCTGGCGTGGGTATCCAGCAGGATCAGCAGGCGGCCTTCGCGTTCCTCCTCGAACAGCTTGGTGTGCAATTTTCCACTGCGCGCCGTGAGCCGCCAGTCCAGCCGTCGCACGTCGTCGCCGGCCTGATAGACACGCGACTCCGCGTAATCCATCCCCCGCCCGTACAGGCGGCTGGGATGTCCGCCACTGCCGACGGCCCGGCTCTCCGACGGCAGCAGCTTCGTGCGCCCAATGCCCGTGCCCAGCGCGATCAGCTCGGCCAGGGAAACGTGCGTACGGCCGTCGGCATCCGCTCGATTCGGGAGCACTGCACTCATGGCAGCGGCACGAGATCCAGTAGCCGGGCGATCACCTGGTCGCTGCGCACCCCTTCGGCTTCCGCCTCGTAGCTGAGCAGGACGCGGTGACGCAGCACCTCGTGCACGATAGCGTGCACGTCCTCGGGCAATACATAGTCGCGACCCGCCAGCCAGGCCTGCGCCCGCGCACACCGATCCAGTGCGATGGTGGCGCGCGGGCTGGCACCCCAGGCGATCCAGCGCTTCAATTCGGGCCCGTAGCGACCCGCATCGCGTGTGGCCAGCACCAGTTGGGCCAGGTATGCCTCCAACGCCGGCGCCATGTGCAGCGCCATCGCGGCGTCGCGCGCGGCAAACACGTCGGATTGCGTCAACACGGCAGCCGGCGCGGGTGACGCATGCGCACGGCGGCTGGCCTGCTCGCGGGCCAGGCGCAGGATCGCCAGCTCTGCCGTCGCGTCGGGGTAACCGATCACGACGTGCAGCAGGAAACGGTCGAGCTGCGCCTCAGGCAGCGCGAACGTACCTTCCTGCTCAATCGGATTCTGCGTAGCCATCACCATGAACAACCCCGGCAGCGGCCGGGTCGCGCGCCCTACGGTGATCTGGCGCTCGGCCATCGCCTCCAGCAGGGCCGACTGGACCTTGGCGGGCGCACGGTTGATCTCGTCCGCCAGCACGATGTTGTGGAACAGCGGACCCTGTTCGAACTCGAAGCCGCCCGATTGCGGACGGAACACATCGGTACCGGTGAGGTCGGCTGGCAGGAGGTCCGGCGTGAACTGCACGCGGTGGAAATCGGCCTCGATGCGGGCGGCCAGCGCCTTTACCGCCGTGGTCTTGGCCAGTCCCGGCGCACCTTCCACGAGCAAGTGGCCGTCGGCCAGCAAGGCAACCAGGAGGCAATCCACCAGCTTGGGCTGTCCAATGATGCAGGCCCTTAGTTCGTCGCGCAGCTGTGCGAACGCCTGCTGCAAAGGGCTTAGGTGCGGAGTTTCTGGCATGTCCATCATGGGCTTCCGGCGACGGGTCGCCGCACTTGACCGCGGCAGCGTCAAGAAGTTTAGTCGCCGCTTTTGGTGCATTCAGGCATGCAACGCAAAGAGGCGGCCGAAGCCGCCTCTTTGCGTCCTGCACGAGGGTTGCGTCCTACTGCAGCGAATCGTTAAGGATGCGCGGCGTCACGAAGATCAGGAGTTCCGCCTTGGTGTCGGTACGGCTGGTGTTACGGAACAGGAAGCCGATGCCAGGGATGTCGCCCAGCCCAGGCACCTTGGTGATCGTGTTGCTCTTGTTGATCTCGTAGATACCACCCAAGACCACGGTCTGCCCATTGTCTACGAGCACCGAGGTGTTCACCGACTGCGTGTTGATCTCCGGCACCTGGCCATTCGGCGTGGTGAGGAACTTGGCCAGCGAATCCTTCTTCACGTTGATCTGGAGGTAGACACGGTTGTCGGCGGTGATCGTTGGCGTGACTTTCAGCTCCAGCACGGCATCCTTGAACTGCACCGAGGCCGTCTGGCCGGCGGCGGAAGCGCCACCGAGGCCGCCCTGGTAGGTGACATAGCCAATTTCCTGGCCTTGGCGAATTACCGCTTCCTGTTGGTTCGCGGTGATGACGCGCGGACTGGAGATCACTTCGCCCCGACCTTCGGTCTGTGCGGCGGACAGCTCGAGGTCGACCAGGTAGTTCCTTCCGAGAATTGCGAGGCCAAACTGGCCTGCTGGATTCGTTACGGGCAGGTTGACGTTGTAGCCGCTCGGAGCGGTCACCAAGCCCGCCTGGGGAGTGACGTTGTTGTTCCAAACGTTGGTGGCGTATTGGCTGGCACCATCACCCGTCGGGGCTGCCGCAATGACGTTGTTGCTGTTGACTTTTGTCCCAGACACGCCCCACTTGACACCAAGGTCACGAGCGAAACTGTCGGAGGCGATCACAATGCGCGACTCGATCAGCACCTGCTGCACTGGCTTGTCCAGTACAGCCACCAGCTTGCGGATCTGTTCGGTCTTCTCGGCGGTATCGTTGAGCAGCAGGGTATTGGTGCGTTCGTCGTAGGAAACGCTGCCACGCGGAGACAGGAAGCCACGGGAGGTCGATCCCGCGGCCCCTCCGCCACCGCCACCCTGCATGCTGCCCGTCGTCAGCAGCTTGGCAATGTCGGCGGCCTTACCGTAGCTGATCGGAATATAAGTGCTGACCAGCGGAGCGTTGTCCGCCGCCTTGATGCGCGCTTCGGCAAGGCTCTCCTCGTACCTCGCGAGCTCCTGTTGCGGCGCGATCCAGATCACATTACCGTCTTGACGCTTGTCCAGACCCTTGGCGCGAAGGATGACATCGAGGGCCTGATCCCAGGGCACGTTCGTCAGCCGGAGGGTGATGTTCCCGGTGACACTATCGGCAGCAACGATGTTGAGATGCGAGGTGTCGGCGATCAGCTGCAGCACCGAGCGCACCGGGATGTCCTGAAAATTGAAAGTGGCGCGTGTGCCGGTATAGACCGGCGCCTGACCTGTTGCTCCGATCACCCCGCCGTTGGTAGCAGTCGCGTTGCTACCCTTCTTCGGCGCCACCTCCACCACGTATTGATTGCCCTCCTGCCAGGCGGAGGTATCGACGACGCCCTTGGTGGCGATGGTCATCTGCGTGCCGCCGCCGAGCCCGGTTCGGGTGGTGATGGATTGCACCGGCGTCGCAAAGTCGATGGTGTCCAGGCGCTGCGCCAGGTTTTGCGGCACGCTCGCGTTCGGGATGCTGACCTCGACCTTGTCACCAATGGTTCGCATTTGCGCGTCTGCACCGGGACCATTAAAGGTGACCAACACGCGTCCCTGGCCGTTCGCACCGCGACGGAAGTCGACGTTGGTCACACTGATGGCGCCAGCGGCGGTTGCCGGCAGGCGTTTCGACGGATCGATGATGGCCGCGGTCGTAATGGCGTGTCGCGCTGGCTGGGCAGTGGCTTCGATGGGTGATGCGCCCTTGTTATCGACCGTGAGCACGAGACTGTTGCCTTCGATCGCCGACTGATAGGACGCGGGGCTCATCAATTCCACGATCACCCGCGTGCGGCCGCCGGCCGATACGGCCGACACACCCGAGGTGGCCCCTTGGCCGATGTCCATGTGCCGCTGGGCAGTCGTATCCGTATTGGCGAAGTCAATCGCGATTCGCGACGGGTTGTTCGTCGTGAAGATGCGCGGCTGGGGCACTCCGCCCGCAAAGTTCAGGTGCAGTTGCACGCTGCCACCTGGCAGGGTGGTGTAGCTGATGTCCTTCAACGTGCTGTTGCCTGCAGCCAGTGCGATCTGGCCGAAACCCGCACCGGCAAACAGCAGCAGCGACAGGAGACAACGAATGGCGTGGCGCATGACCCGGCCCCGGACGGATTGAATGTGATTGCTCATTGCATCAGCCCCTGTGTCCCCTATTTCTCGCCGAGTGCGATGCTGGCCGGACGTTCCATCCAGCCACCATTGCCGTTGGATACCAGTTCGACCAAATCGATGTGGTCATCACTGATTGCAGTGATGCGACCGTAGTTCTGGCCCATGTATTCACCATCGTGCACCGGATGGATCACGCCGCTGGGATCCTCGATCAGTGCCTCGATATGCGCACCAGTACCGATGGTGCCGACCATCTTCAAGCTGTCTAGAGCGAACATTTCAAGGGGCTGCTTGGGACGGTTCTGGTCCGGTCGCGGACCCACGTTACTGGCTTCCTGGTCCGACAAGCTGGGCCCGAACGGATCGCGCAAGTCCTCGTCGGCATAGGTGAACGACTCGAAGGTCTTGATAACCGGCAGCGGTGGAATCGGTGCACCCTTTTTCGCTTTTTGCTGGGCGATCCACTCGCGCAGGTCGGAAGTGCCGCGGGTACAGCCTCCGAGCATCAGGGCGGCAACCAGCAACACGACGATACGTGACAGGTTGGCTGGCTTCATGGCAGTGGACAGCTTCATCACTTGTGCCCTCCTGCCTTCTTCTTGGGCGAGCCCTTCGCAGAAGCAGCGGCTTCGTTATCGTCAAGGTAACGATACGTTTTCACCGTTCCCTGCAAAACCAACTGGCCATCGGTGGAGGTCCCGTCCTTACCAGGGTGTTGCGGGGTAAGGGATACGTCGTGCATGGTCAGGATCACCACGCGCGGAAGCGAGGCGACGCCGCTGATGAAGGCACCAAACTGGTGATAGGTACCCACCATCTTCAGCTGGATGGGCTTCTCGGCGTAGAAATCCTTGGGCACTTCAGGTTGAGGCACGAAGGAATCCACCTGCAGACCAGCCGACAGAGCGGTTTGCGAAATGTCGATCAGCAGCTCGGGCATTTCGGTCTTGCTGGGCAGTTGGCGCAACAGTTGGCGCAGCATGTCCTTCATTTCGTCGAGCTGCTTCTGCAGCGCGTCGAGGTTGACCGCCTTGGCTTGCTTCTCGCTGAATTCCTTCCTGAGCTGTAGTTCCTTGTTCGCCAGTGTTGTCAGCTGATCCTGCTGTCCGCTGATGTAGGTGTACCAACCTACCAGCACGACCACGAGGAAGAGCAGCGTGGTGAAAAAGAGCTTTACTGAATTCGGCCAGCCACCGATGTTATTGCGGTCCAGCCCACGCAGATCGTCAAGGAATTTCATTGCGTCGCCCCCCCTTTGGCCAGCGCAGGGGACGCCTTAGCCCTCGCGTTGGCTGGCGCGCTGTCAGGCTTCTTGGCGGGAGCGGCGGCTGGCGTCGTCTTCGACGGCACACGAGGACCCGCCGCATTCGCGGGCGCGGCAACCGTGCTGGCATCAGCCGGCATGCCGTTGCTGTCGGTCTTTGGCTTGCGCAGCTTCACAGTCAAGCCGAATCTGTACGGCGTGCGCGAGGCATCGTGACTGTTGACGGTACTCCGCAGGTCCACGTGCCCCATCCAGGGTGACGTTTCGATGTTGCGCATGTATTCGGCCACACTGGCGTTGGACTGGGCCACGCCGTCCAGCGACATGGTGTCGCCGACCTGCTTGAGCATCGTGAGACGCGCACTGTTGGGGATCGTTTTCACCAATTCGTCGAACAGGTGCACCATCTTGGATCGGTCGGACTGCAGCTGCTCGATGATCTGCTTGCGTGCCAGCAGGTGCTCGCGAACTTTTTCCAGGTCCTTGATCTTGGCGATCTTGACGTCGAGCTGCTTGATCTCGCCTTGTAGGATGGTGTTGCGGTCGTTCTGGTTATTGATCCGGGCGCCCATCCACAACGCCCATACCAGGACGAAACCCAGGCCGACCACGAACGCCATGCCGAGCTGACCGAAGAATTCACGCTCGCGCAGCTTTCGCCGCTCGGCGCGCCAGGGTAGGAGGTTGACGTGGGCCATCAGTCGAAACTCCTAAGGGCGAGACCGACCGCTACCATCAGCGCTGGCGCATCCTGAGAGAGGGTCTGTCCCTGCACCTTTGGCGACATCGACATGCGCGCCAAAGGGTTGGCCACCACGCAGGGGATACCCGTGTGCTCCTCCAGCATCCCGGCAATACCGTCGATGGTGGCACATCCGCCAGCCAGTACGACTTGATCTACCTTGCTGTATTCGCTGCCTGCGAAGAAGAACTGCAGCAGTCGGCTGACCTGCTGCACCAGCGATTCCTTGAACGGCTCCAGTGCCTCGCTCTGGTAGGACTCGGGCAAGCCACCCTTTCGCTTGGCGCGACCGGCTTCCTCATAGGAAAGGCCATAGCGACGCATGATCTCGTCGGTGAGCTGCTTGCCCCCGAATACCTGCTCGCGCGAGTAGATCGTTCGTTGGTTGCGCAACACCGACAATGTGGTCATGGTCGCGCCGACATCCACCACCGCCACCAGGGCATCCCGACCGACAACGAGCTGGTCCGACAGCAGGGCGAACGCGTTTTCCATCGCGAACGCCTCAACATCGACCACCTTGGCAGTGAGCCCGCCCAGTTCCAGCGCGGCCACGCGCATGTCCACGTTTTCGGTGCGGGAGGCCGCGAGCAGGATGTTGTTCATCTCCGGGTTGTCGCGCACCGGGCCCAGCACCTCGAAATCGAGACTCACTTCCTCGATTGGATAGGGGATGTACTGGTTGGCCTCGACCTGGATCTGACCTTCCAGATCCTCCTCGCTCAATTCACTCGGCATCGGGATGATGCGCGTGATCACCGCCGAGCCGGCGACTGCCGCAGATGCATGCTTGAGCTTGGTGCCCGATCGCGCCAGCGCACGGCGGATCGCCTCGCCGACTGCCTCGACCTCGACGATGTTTTTCTCGACCACGGCGTTCGGCGGCAGCGGCTCGCACGCGTAATGTTCAACGCGGTAACGCCCTCCCGACTGGCTGAGCTCCAGCAACTTGACTGCGGTCGAGCTGATGTCGACGCCGATCAGTGCCGGCTTCTTGGGTGTGAAGAGCCCCACGGTGTTCCCCCTTTGCCCCTGGGCGGCAAGGCCGGATTT
>DAIDKO010000093.1 GCA_027450005.1 Rhodanobacter sp.
TTGTCGCGCGCATGGAACGGCGCATGCCCGCCGGTGTCGACGCCGGCACCGCGCAGCTCGTCCATGAAATTGCGCATCGTCAGGCGCTGGGCGATGGTGTCGGGGGTGTGCAGCGTGCCGCGCGGGTCCAGTGCCAGCGCGCCTTTTTCGATCACCATGGCGGCCAGTGGAATGTCCTGCGTGACGACGAGGTCGCCGGCGTTCGCGCGGCGCGCGATCTCGTGATCCGCCACGTCGAAGCCACCGGGCACCTGCACCGCGCGCACGAAGCGCGAGGGTGGCGTGCGCAGGTACTGGTTGGCTACCAGCGTCACCATCACCTGCGTGCGCTCGGCGGCGCGGAACAGGATCTCCTTGATCGGCACCGGGCAGGCGTCGGCGTCGACCAGGATCTGCGTCGTGCCGCTCATGCCGTGTTCCCGTCCCAGTGCAGCGCGCCGTCGACGATGGTGTGGGTGCGGCCGCCGACCCACACCGCGCCATCGGCGATGCGGACGACCAGTTGGGCGTCGTGGCCGATCTCGCGCCCCTGGCTCACCACGTAGCCGCCGGCCAGCAGGCCGCGCGGCTCGGCCTGGGCGATGTAGGCGGCGAGCAGGCCGTTGGCGGCGCCGGAAGCCGGGTCCTCGACGATGCCCACGCCGGCGGGGAAGGCGCGCACCACCAGCTGGTAGTCGGGATGCGCGCTGCGGGCGAACGCGCACAGGCCCATGCTGTCGCTGGCGTGGGCCAGCGCGCCGATGGCGCTGTGGTCGGGTTGCCATGCGCGCAGCGCGGCTTCGCTTGCCACCTCGGCCAGCCACCAGCGGCGGCCGCCGTCGACCAGTGCCGGCGGCAGCGTGCCGGCATCGATGCCGGCCAGCGCGGCGGCGAGCAACGGATGTGCGCCGTGGCCGGTCTGCAGCACCCGCTCGCCGGGCGACTTCAGCAGCAGGTGGCCTTGCGCACCTGCGCCTTCCACGCGCACCGGCAGCACGCCGGCGCCGCATTCCTGCCACAGCAAGCCTTCGACGGGCTGCGTCAGGCCGCATTCCAGCGCGGCATGCGCGCTGCCGACGCTGGGGTGGCCGGCGAACGGGATCTCCTTGTGCGGCGTGAAGATGCGCACGCGGTAGCTGGCCGCGGGGTCGGTGGGCGGCAGCAGGAAGGTGGTTTCGACCAGGTTGGTCCAGCGCGCGAAGCGTTGCATCGCCTCGCCGCTCCAGTTTTGCGCGCCGACCACCACGCCGAGATGGTTGCCGCCGCCGTGCGTGGCGGCAAAGACGTCGAGATGCAGGTAGCGGAGCGGCGACATGGGCGGGAGGTCGGCGTAAAGCCCGGCATCATAGCGACTGCGGCGGCTCGCCGTGCCGGCCGATCCGGCATATCGGACCTGGGGGACGCCATAAGCGCGCGTTCATGAATCGGCGCCAGCGGCGAGTCGACAAGCCGCCGCGGCGCGGCCAAGATGGCGCCTTTGTGACTGCCGCGGTGCCTCCATGCCGATTACCCTCATCATCATCGCGATCACCTGCATCGTCTCATTCATCGCCTTCAGCAACCGCAAGCTGATGGACGACCTGATCCTGTGGCCGCCGGCGATCACCCGCCATCGCGAGTACCACCGGCTGGTGACCTATGGTCTGGTGCACGCCGACTTCGGCCACCTGCTGTTCAACATGTTCACCCTGTTTTTCTTCGGCCGCGTGATGGAAGTCTTCTACGCCAGCCAGTTGGGGACGTTCGGTTTCGCGCTGTTCTACATCGGCGCGCTGGTGGTCTCGATCCTGCCCACCTACCTCAAGAATCGAGGCAACCCGAGCTACCACAGCCTGGGTGCCTCCGGTGCGGTATCGGCGGTGCTGTTTGCCTACATCCTGCTGGGGCCGTGGTCGCGCATCATCGTGTTCGTGATACCGATGCCGGCGATCGTCTACGCCGTGCTGTACACCGCGTATTCGATCTACATGGACCAGCGCGGGCGGGACAGCGTCAACCACAGCGCACATCTGTGGGGTGCGGCCTACGGCGTGCTGTTCACCGTGCTGGTGAATCCGCGGGTATTGCCGTTTTTCCTCGGCCAGCTCTCGCATCCGCAGTTCTGACCGCATGCCTAGGTGGCGCCTGCTTGCGTTGGCGGCGATGGGCCTCGCGCTGTGTGCCTGCAGCAGCCTGCGTTATTACGCGCAGGCCGTGCACGGGCAGGGCGAGCTGGTGCTGCGGCGGCAACCGGTACGCAAGCTGCTGCGCGACCCGTCCACCGATCCCAAGCTCGCCGCGCGCCTGTCGCAGGCGCTGGCCGCGCGCGAGTTCGCCAGCCGCCAGCTCGACCTGCCCGACAACCGCAGCTACACCACCTACGTGGCCTTGCCCCGGCCGTACGTGGTGTGGAACGTGTTCGCCACGCCACGCTATTCGGTGCAGGCCGTGCGCCACTGCTTTCCGGTGGCCGGCTGCGTGGCCTACCGTGGCTGGTTCCGCAAAGCCGCGGCCGAGGCCGACGCGGCGCGCATGCAGCGCCAGGGCGACGACGTGTGGGTAGGCGGCGTGCCGGCGTATTCCACGCTGGGCTGGTTCGCCGATCCCATCCTCTCCAGCATGCTGGGTTGGGATGACGACGAGCTGGCCGGCACGATCTTCCACGAGCTGGCGCACCAGTTGATCTACGCCAAGGGCGACACCGCGTTCAACGAATCCTTCGCCACCTTCGTGCAGACCGAAGGGCTGCGCGAATGGCGCGCTTCGCGCGGCCTGCCGCCGGATGATGGTCGCGCCCAGGCGATGGACGACGGTTTCACCAGGCTGGTGCTGGATCTGCGCGAGCGCCTGAAGGCACTCTACGCCAGCGGTGCGGATGCCGAAGCGATGGAAGCAGGCAAGCAGCGTGAGATCGCCGCGTTCCGCCGGCGTTACGCCGCCTGGCGCGATGCGCATTTTCCCGGCGACCACCGCTACGACGCCTGGGTGGCCAGGCCGATCAACAATGCGCGCCTGCTGCCGTTCGGCCTGTACGACCAGTGGACGCCAGCGTTCGCCGCGCTGTTCCGCGAGAGCGGGGGGCAATGGCCGGCGTTCTACGCACGGGTACGGGCGCTGGCGCGCGAGCCGAAGGCGAAACGCGACGCCGCACTGCAGGGTTTGTTGCGCTGATCTTTAGCGATCATCCCTGATCGCGGCATTCAAACGGGCGGCCATCCATGGCCGCACTCTTCAATTTTCAGTGCGCCGCCTTGTGCTTCGCCATGTAGCGCAGGTAAGCCAGCACCGCATCGAGATCGGCGTCGCTGAGCGAGTCCTGCGTGGGAAAGCCGTGCATCTTCGCCTCGGGCCAGCGATGCAGAGACTGCGGATTGCGGATGAAGCCGCGCAGCAGGTCGGCGCGCAGGTATTCGGTCGGGTTGTAGGGCAGGTTGAGATCCGGCCCCAGCCTCGCGTTGCCTTCACCGTTCATGGTGTGGCAGGCGAAGCAGGTGCGCTTGAACACCTCGAAGCCGTGGCGCACGTCGGCGACAGCGCCGGCTTGCGGCACGATCGCCGGGAAGCGCGCGTCCGCACTCGCGAGCACGCGGATCGCGGCCAACTGGTAGGGCCACTGCTCGGGGCCGATGCGTGCAGCCTGCGGGTTCGTCCACACCAGGTAGAACGGGCCGGCGCTGGCGGCTTTTCCGACCAGCGCCGGCCAGGGCCGGGCGGGGTCTTCCACCGCCAGCCAGGCCTGCGCGCCCTGCCGATTGAGCAGCGCTTCGGCAGGCATCTCGGCCACGAAGCCGTCGCGCGCCACGAATTGCAGGTGCTCACCCGCCGCCAGTCCCGGCAGCAGCGCCCGCAGGGGCACCGCGCGGTAATGCATGGCCCGGCCGTAGGCGACGTCGGCCGGAATGGAAACCTCGCGTACATCGGCACGGGCCAGCAGTTGCGTGCCGCTCCAGCGTTGCGTGCCGTGGCCGGCGTCGATGCGCAGCCCGCCGGCATGGGCGACGAACGGCAGGCATAGCCAGAGCAGGCAGGCGGCAAGCAGCGGTTTCATGCGGGCTCCGTAGGATGGCGGCGGACGGCCGCCATCCTCGCATGCGCCATCTGGGCCGATGAAACGGTCTGCGCCGTGCGGAATCTTCATCGCCGCGCCCAATGCCCATCCAGGTGTGCCCTGCGATTGATCCACTCCTCGACCCCACATGTGTTGATTCCTCGACGCGCGTCATGCCGTCGCCGCCTTTGCCGCGGCTTGCTGAAAACTGAACCGCAACCGCTTCTTGGCTTGAACTTCCCCCGGATCGACTACACTAAAGACACGTATCGCCGTGAGGCGAAAGGAGACGGAGCAAAGCATCGCGCCGTCGAGGGGTCGGCCCCTCTCTCCCCTATCGATGCGCCGACCTGACGAATCCCGGTAGCTACTCCCCTGGCTACCGGGATTTTTTATGCCTGCGATTCAACGACAGCATGGATAATCGGGCACTCGGCGCTGGCTGCGCGTAAGAGCCTGTTCATGATCATCGAATCGCTGCTGGATACCGACCTCTACAAGTTCTCGATGATGCAGGTGGTGCTGCATCACTACCCGGCCGCGCAGGTCGAGTATCGCTTCAAGTGTCGCAACCCGGGTATCGATCTGGCGCCTTACATCGACGAGATCCGCGCTGAGCTGGTGGCATTGTGCGAGCTTCGCTTCAGCGCGGAGGAGCTCGACTACCTGCGCGCGATGCGCTTCATCAAAAGCGACTTCGTGGATTTCCTGGGCCTGTTCCAGCTCAACGCGAAGTACGTGACGATCGCGCCGGCGGAAGCGGGCAACGGCGAGGTCGAGATCCGCATCAAGGGGCCGTGGCTGCACACCATCCTGTTCGAGGTGCCGCTACTGGCCATCGTAAACGAGGTGTATTTCCGAAACACGCAGCCGGACCACGACCTTGCCGAGGGCCGCCGCCGCCTGCAGGCGAAGATCGCACTGCTGCACGGTACGCCCGGCTACGAGCAATGCCGCATCGCCGACTACGGCACGCGCCGGCGCTTCTCGCGGCGCTGGCACGAAGAGGTGCTGGTTGCCCTGCGCGACGGCCTGGGCGCGCAGCTCGCCGGCACCAGTAACGTGTGGTTCGCCAGGCGGCTCGGCCTCACGCCACTGGGCACGCTGGCGCACGAGTACCTGCAGGCGCACCAGGCGCTGGGGCCGCGCCTGCGCGATTCGCAGGTGGCCGCGCTGGAAGCCTGGGCCAAGGAATACCGCGGCGACCTCGGCATCGCTCTGTCCGACGTGTACGGGCTGGACGCCTTTCTGCGCGACTTCGACATGTATTTTTGCAAGCTGTTCGACGGCGCGCGGCATGACTCCGGCGATCCGTTCGACTGGGGCGAGCGCATGCTGGCGCACTACCGCGCCAATCGCGTCGATCCGCGCAGCAAGGTGCTGGTGTTCAGCGACGGGCTGGACATTCCCAAGGTGATGCAGCTCTACGAGCACTTCCGTGGACGCTGCCTGCTGGCCTTCGGCGTGGGCACCAATCTCAGCAATGACACCGGGCCGACGCCGCTCAACATCGTGATCAAGATGATCCGCTGCAACGGCCAGCCGGTGGCCAAGCTCAGCGACTCGCCTGGCAAGAACATGTGCGAGGACGCGGCCTACGTGACCTACCTGCGGCAGGTGTTCGGCATTCCCGACACGCAGGGATGACGCTCAGCGGCCCTGTCGCGCCAGCGCCCAGGCCACGTGCTCGCGCACCACGGGCGAGGGATGGCCGGCGCGGGCGTTGAGCGCCTCGCGCGCCGCCGCCGACTTCGGCGCGTTGCCCAGTGCCACCGCGATGTTGCGCAGCCAGCCTTCGTAGCCGGTGCGGCGGATCGCCATGCCTTCGGTGCGCTGCAGGAATTCCTGCTCGCTCCACGCGAACAGTTCGACCAGCTTCGCGCCGTCGAGGCTGTGGCGTGGGGCGAAATCCGGTTCGGTCGCCTCCTGCGCGAACTTGTTCCAGGGGCAGACCAACTGGCAGTCGTCGCAGCCAAAGATGCGGTTGCCGATCGGCGCGCGCAGTTCCTCGGGGATCGGGCCCTTGAGCTCGATAGTGAGGTAGGAGATGCAGCGCCGTGCATCGAGCTTGTACGGCGCGAGGATCGCCTGCGTTGGACAGACCTCGATGCAGCGCGAGCAACTGCCGCAGTGCGCACTGGCCGGCTCGTCCACCGGCAACGGCAGGTCGGTGTACAGCTCGCCGAGGAAGAAGTACGAGCCGGCGCGGCGGTTGATCAGCACGGTGTGCTTGCCGATCCAGCCCAGTCCCGCATTGCGCGCCAGCGCCTTTTCCAGCACCGGCGCGGAGTCGACGTAGGCGCGGTAGCCGAAGTCGCCGACCACGCCGTGGATGCGTTCGGCCAGCTTTTGCAGGCGGTGGCGTATCAGCTTGTGGTAGTCGCGTCCCAGTGCGTAGCGGGCCACGTAGCCGGCCTCGCCATCACGGATCACCTCCCAGGCGCCGCGCGTGCCCGGCGGCACGTAGTCCATGCGCACGGAAATCACCCGCTGCGTCCCTGGCTCCAGTTCGGCCGGGCGGGCGCGCTTTGCGCCGTGGCGAGCCATGTACTCCATCTCGCCGTGGTGCCCATCGGCCAGCCAGCGCTGCAAGTGCTGCTCGTCGTCACCCAGTGCCACGCCGCTGATGCCGGCCTCGGCGAAGCCCAGTTCGCGCGCCCAACGCTTGATGTCGCTTGCGAGGGTGGCGTGATCGATGGCGGTGCTGGCAGACATGCGCGCATTGTAGGCGGGCGGCGCTTGCCGCATGCCTATAATCCGCACATGTCCGATCGCCCGCACAGCCATCAGCTCTATACCGTCGCGCAGGTGCGCGACCTGGATCGACGGGCGATCGAGGAATGGGGCGTCCCGGGTTTCGAGCTGATGCGGCGAGCGGCATGGGCAGCGCTGGCCAGTCTGCGCCGGCACTGGCCGCAGGCGTACCGCATCGCGGTGCATTGCGGCCCAGGCAACAACGGCGGCGACGGCTTCCTGCTGGCGGTGCTGGCGCGCGAGGCCGGCCTGCACGTCGATGTGCTGGCGCTGGCCGATGCGTCCAGCGGCGATGCCGGTCTGGCACGGCAGGCGTGGAAGGATGGCGGCGGCGCCGTGCGTCGCTGGCAACTGGGCGAGGCCCTGCCCGAGGTCGATGTCCACGTCGATGCGCTGTACGGAACCGGCCTGCGTCGCGCGCCGGAGGCGCCCGCGGCGTCGCTGATCTGGGCGATCCACGCCGGTGGCACGCCGGTGCTGGCGCTGGACGTTCCTTCTGGGCTGGATGCCGACACCGGTCGGGTGCCGGGCGCGGCGATTCGTGCTGCAGTCACCGTGAGCTTCATTGCCGCCAAGCGCGGCCTGCATACCGGGCGTGCCGCCGCCCACGTGGGGGCGCTGGAACTCGACTCGCTGGGCCTGCCCGCTGCGCTGTGGCGGGACGTGACGCCCGACGCCCGCCTGCTGGTCGCCGCGCAGTTGCCGCCGCGTTCGCGCGACGCGCACAAAGGCAGCAATGGCCACGTGCTGGCGCTCGGCGGCGAGTACGGCATGGCTGGCGCCATCCGGCTGTGCGGCGAGGCCGCGCTGCGAGCCGGCGCCGGGCTGGTCAGCGTGGCCACGCGCGTGGAGCACCTGCCCGCCCTGAACGCCGCGCGGCCGGAACTGATGGCGCATGGCGTGGACGGCCCGCAAGCGCTGGAACCGCTGCTGACGCGGGCAACCGTACTGGCGGTCGGGCCGGGTCTGGGGCAGGGCACCTGGGGCCATGCGCTTTGGCTCGCCGCGCTGGACAGTGGCAAGCCGCTGGTGCTGGATGCGGATGGGCTCAATCTGCTCGCGCGCGAGCCGCGCCGCTTCGTGCAGCCTGTGGTGCTGACGCCGCATCCGGGCGAAGCAGCGCGCCTGCTCGGCTGCACGGTCGAGGAGGTGGAGGCGGATCGCTTCGCGGCCGTCCGCGCACTGGCGGAACGGTTCCACGCCGTGGCAGTGCTGAAAGGCTCGGGCAGCCTGATCGCCGATCCGGATGGACGTCTGGACATCTGTCCATGGGGCAACCCGGGTATGGCGACGGGCGGCATGGGCGACCTCCTCACCGGTATCGTCGCGGCATTGCTGGCGCAGGGCTGTGCTGCCTGGCAGGCGGCGTGCCTCGCCGTCGGCCTGCATGCGCGTGCCGGCGATGCGGCCTCGCGACATGGCGAGCGTGGTCTGCTCGCCACCGATCTAATGTCGCCGCTGCGCGCCCTGGGCAATGGAATCGACGCATGACGGGACCGTTCTGGGTACTGGCCGACGAGGCCGCCACCGACGCGCTGGGCCGGCGCGTCGCGGAGGCGCTGTCTGGCGGTGGCATGGTGATCTACCTGCATGGCGACCTTGGCGCAGGCAAGACCACGTTTGCCCGTGCACTGCTGGGCGCGTTGCACGTCGGCGAGCGTATTAAGAGCCCCACCTACAGCTTGGTCGAAGGCTATGTCGCGCAGGGGCGGCCGGCGTGGCACCTGGACCTCTACCGCATTGCCGATCCGGGCGAGCTGGAGTGGCTGGGATTGGACGCGTTGTCGGACCCATCGGCGCTGGTGCTGGTGGAATGGCCCGAGCGCGGTCGTGGCGCCCTGCCATCGCCCGACCTCATCCTGCACATGGCCTACGCGGACGGCGGGCGTCAGGCGCGATTCGAGGCGCACAGCGGTCGCGGACGCGACCTGCTGGTGCGCCTGCATTGAACGTTGTCGGCAACGACCTGCTTTCCCTCGAGAAAATTCTTTGGCCGCGTCGGCCATGGTGAGATGTCGACTTGCGACCCATAGCTAGACGCGTGCTAATAAATAATCTGCAGGTTATGGATATTCAAGGGAAAACTTCTTGCATTCCCGTGTCGCCTGCGATTCAATGCGCCTCATGCGCCGCTACCTGAACAGTTTGGGAGGGATGCTCGTCGTCGCTTTCGTGGTGGCGATTGTGCCTGTTGGCGCGCGGGCCACCGATCTCGCGTCGGCGCGCGTCTGGGCCGACGCCAGCCACACGCGGCTGGTACTCGACCTCGACGGCAAGCCGAATTACCGCATCGAACATCGCGGCGACCAAGTGGTGGTGGATTTCGCCCGGAGCAGGGTGGCGGCCGACTACCAGGAGCCTGCCGCCCGCGGCCTGTTCCGCGGCATGGACCATCGCCGGCAGCGCGGGAGCCTCCAGCTGACGGCGAGGGTGGCTGCCGGCAGCAAGGTGCGCAGCTTCGTGCTTGCGCCCAGCCGGGGCGACCATTACCGGCTGGTGCTCGACGTGCTGCCTGGCGGCAAGTCCGGCGCGGCCGATGCCGCGCCGCCGGCCGCCGCGCCAGCCCGCCGTGCGGGATCGGCCGGCGAATCGGTCGCCACGCCGCTGCCCACCTTCGCGGCAGTGACCGATCGTCACGGCCGTGGCTTGCCCATCGGAGCCAGCCGGCAGGTCACCCAGCAGGCTGCGGCATTGCTGGATGGCGAGCGCAAGGTGGTGGTGTGCGTCGATGCCGGCCATGGCGGCAAGGACCCCGGCTCGCATGGACCGGACGGCACGCTGGAGAAGAACGTCACCCTTGCGGTGGCGCGCGATCTCGCCGCGCAGATCAACAAGCAGCCCGGCATGAAAGCCATCCTTACCCGCAACGGCGATTACTTCATTCCGCTGGCCCGCCGCTACCAGATCGCACGCGAGCACGACGCCGACCTGTTCGTGTCCATCCATGCCGATGCCTTCACCAGCGGCGACGCGCGCGGCTCGTCTGTGTGGGTGCTGTCCTCGCGCGGCAAGAGCTCGGTGGCGGCGCGCATGCTGGCCGACCGTGAAAACAGCTCTGACCTGATCGGCGGCGTGTCGCTGGACAACATGAACGACGGCCTCGCGAAGGTGCTGCTGGACATGCAGCAGGGCTGGGCGGTGCAGGCCAGCGACATGGTCGCCCGCAACGTGCTGAAAGCGCTCGCGCAGGTCGGCCCCACCCATCGCGGTTACGTGGAGCACGCCAACTTCGTGGTGCTGCGCTCGCCCGACGTGCCGTCGATCCTGGTTGAGACGGCCTTCATCAGCAACCCGAGCGAAGAGCGCAAGCTGCGCGATCCGGCCCACCAGCAGGTGCTGGCCACCGCAGTGATGGACGGCATCAAGAGCTATTTCGAATCGACGCCGCCGCCGGGCACCTGGTTCGCGGCGCAGGACGCGCGCCGCAATGGAGTGGAGCTGGCCTCGGCGAAAGCGCGCAAGCCGGCGGCGGTTGCCGGCCGCCGCCACGATACGGCAGCGGCCACCGCCGATGGAGGCGTGCGCGACCTGCATCGCGTAGGGCAGGGCGAAAGCCTGAGCAGCATCGCCCATCAGTACGGCATCAGCGTCGGCGCCCTGAAAGACGCCAACCACATCGACGGCAACGTGGTGCGCGCCGGCACCGTGCTGGCCATTCCGGCGGGCTGATCGGGCCGGTCGATCCGGCCAAACTGTTAAAGTGCGCGGATGCCTGTCATCCGCCCGTTGCCTCCCGAGCTCATCAACCAGATCGCTGCCGGCGAGGTCATCGAACGGCCGTCGTCGGTGGTCAAGGAACTGGTGGAAAACAGCCTTGACGCCGGTGCCACCCGCGTCGAGGTGGACATCGAGCAGGGCGGCGCGCGGCTGATCCGCGTGCGCGACGACGGCGGCGGTATCGCGCCCGACGAGCTGCCGCTGGCGGTCGCATCGCATGCCACCAGCAAGATCGGCAGCTTCGACGACCTGGAGCACGTTGCCAGCATGGGCTTCCGTGGCGAGGCGCTGGCCTCGGTCTCTTCGGTGGCGCGCTTCGCGCTTACCTCGCGCCAGCGCGAGGCCGAGGCCGCGTTCCGCATCGAGGTGGACGGCGGTAGGCTGCAGGCGGCGCGTCCCGCACAGCATCCGCCGGGCACCAGCGTGGAAGTGCGCGACCTGTTCTACAACGTACCGGCGCGCAAGAAGTTTATGCGCGCCGAACGCACCGAGTTCGCGCACATCGACGATCTGCTGAAGTCGCTGGCGCTGGCGCGCGGCTCGGTGGAGTTCCGCCTCAGCCACAACGGCAAGCCGGTGCGCATCTGGAAGGCCGCGCGCGACGTGCAGGCGCAGCTGGCCCGCGTGGCCGAGGTGCTGGGCGAGGATTTCCCCGCGCAAAGCCTGCGCGTGGACCAAGCCGCCGCCGGCATGCGGCTGTCCGGTTGGGTGGGCCTGCCGACCGCCTCACGCGCGCAGGCGGACCAG
>DAIDKO010000094.1 GCA_027450005.1 Rhodanobacter sp.
GCAAGCGGGTGGGCGACACATTTCACCGTGCCAACGGGGACGTGCTCCAGGCGGACTTCAACGCAGCGCGGAACGTGAAAGCCCGACTCCACGACCCGGATAGCGTCCGGTTCATGCCGCACACCGAAGTGCGGCGGATTCTGCTGGCGCGTTCCTCCGGCGCAACTGAGCGTCAAGAGGCTTCAGTTGGGCGGCGAAAGCCGCGTCAACGAAGTGCGGATAAATCCTATGAGCAACTTTGCTGCAGTGTATAGGAACAGTATGCAACGGTGATTTCTGCCAGCGGCAACGCCTGACGACGGCGGTTGATTTAAAATACTGAGCCGTTCAGTACTAAATCCAGCCCCCTTATCCGCTAGGGTCCCCGCATGAATACCGCACGCATGTTCCGCTCCTTCGCGGCTGTCGGGCTGGCCACTGCCGCCCTGCCGGCCGCAGCCACCCATGCCGAACTGCAGGTCGGCCGCAGCTATATGGAAAGCTATGGCGCCAACACGGTCTTTGCCGAAGGCGTGTTCGCGCAACACGCGCTCGGCCAAACGGGCCTGGCGTGGTCTCCGGATGTCTCCGTGGGCTGGATCGACGGGCGCGACCCGGGGCATTACCGGCTATTCCGCAACTCCACGCGCGCGGACTCCTGGCTGGGTGCGGTGGGCCTGCGGCTGCGCTTCGCCGACGCCAATGCGTGGTACGGCCCGTTGTTTTTCTCTTTCCAGCCAGCCTTGCATGGCGGGCGCACCCTGGCGCTGAGCTCGTCCTACGAGTTCGTCAGCACGCTGGGCTGGCAGGAGAAGCACTGGAGCCTGCAGATCCGGCACGTTTCCAACGGCGACCTGCATCTGCCGAACCGCGGCGAGACGATGGCGCTGGTTGGCCTGGGCTTCGACCTGTAAGCGAGCGACAAGGCAACGGCCCCGCGGGGCTGTTGCCTTGTCGCTTAGTGCCCGCCGCCCGCCGCCGGCCCGGCCTTGGGCGTGAACGGCGGTTTGGCCAGCCAGATCACCACGATCAGGCCGAGGAAGATCCAGCCCAGCGCATGCAGGATCTCGTTAAACGCGATCTGGAAACCCTGCTGCGTGATGATGCCGTTGATCGCACTGGCGGCGCGCTGCAGGTTGCCGTGGCCGTATTGCTGAAGCGCATCCTGCGCTACCGGGTTGAACGGATTGATCTGCTCGGCGAGCTGCTCGTGGTGGCTGACCGCGCGGCGCGTCCACATCAACGTGGTGATCGATGCTGCAAAGCTGCCGCCCAGCGTCCGCAGGAATGTGGCAAGGCCCGAGCCGGCGGCGATCTCGTTCTGCTGCAGGTCTGACAACAAGATGGTGAGCACCGGCATGAAGAAGAGCGCTACGCCAAGGCCCTGCCACAACTGCACCATCGCTACGTGGTAGAAGTCCACCTGCAGGTAGAAGTCCGAGCGCATGAAGCAGGTGCCGGCCATCACCACGAAGGACAGCGCGGCAAGGATGCGCAGGTCCATGCGCGTGGCGTACTTGCCCACGAAGAAGGTCAGCAACACCGGGATTACGCCCAACGGCGCGGTGGCGAAGCCGGCCCAGCTGGAGGTATAGCCCAGGTTCTGCTGTAGCCACAGTGGCACCAGCAGCGCAATCGAGAAGAAGGCCGCGTAGGCCAGCACTAGCGCCAGGGTGCCGGCGGTGAAGTTGCGGTGGCGGAACAGCCGGAGATCGACGATGGGATCCTTGTCGGTGAGCTCCCAGATCAGGAACACCGCCAGCGAGACAGCGGAAATGACGCTGGTGATGACGATGAAGCTGGAGTTGAACCAGTCCGCGTCGTTCCCCTTGTCCAGCACGATCTGCAGGGCGCCCACGCCGATGATCAGGGTGATCAGCCCGACGTAGTCCACACGCGGTTGTTCAAGCTTTTCCACCTTTTCGCGCAACTGGTTCGCTACCACCATGCTGGCGAAGATGCCGATCGGTACATTGATGAAGAAGATCCACGGCCAGGAATAGTTGTCGGTGATCCAGCCGCCCAGGATCGGGCCGGCGATCGGCGCAACCACCGTCACCATCGACAGTAGCGCCAAAGCCATGCCGCGCTTCTCGGATGGGTAAGTGCCGATCAGCAGGCTCTGAGTGATCGGGTACATCGGCCCGGCCACCGCACCCTGCAGCGCGCGGAAAAGCAGCAGCATGCCCATGCTCTGAGACACGCCGCACATGAAGGAAGTGAGCGAAAACAGCAGCGTGCACCATACGAAGAGCTTCACCTCGCCAAAGCGGCGGGTGAGGAAGCCGGTCAGCGGCAGCGAGATCGCCATGCTCACCGCGAACGAGGTGATGACCCAGGTGCTCTGGTCGTTGCTCACGCCGAGGTTGCCGGCGATGGTCGGCAGCGACACGTTCGCGATGGTCGTGTCTAGCACCTGCATGAAGGTCGCCAGCGACAGCCCGATCGTGGTGACGGCAAGATTCGGTGGACGGAAGTGGGTGCTCATGGAACCGTGTCGGTCGGTGATTCGGTAGGTTTCCCCTCCCGCCGGGAGAGGGTGCCTGAAGGGCGGCGGAGGGCCGATGCGGAGCGTGGCGCGGCCAGCCCGCCGGACCCTCCCCCCAGGCCAGCTCCCGCAAGCGCAAGAAGGGCCGCTTTCATCACTTGGAACTGCCCGCCATGTTGGCGTGGATGATCTGCGTAATTAGCGCGTCGGCCTTGCCCGACTGCTTTTCGTACACATCGGTGCTGAAGGCGGGCTTTGCGGGCGGCTGCTGCGCCAGCATTGGGCCGCTCTGGTTGTGCAGGTTGACCTCCACGTCGAGCGACATGCCGATGCGCAGCGGATGACGGTCCAGCTGGGCCGGATTGGTGAACACCACGCGCACCGGGATGCGCTGCACGATCTTGATCCAGTTGCCGGTGGCGTTCTGCGCGGGCAGCAACGAGAACGCGCTGCCGGTGCCTATGCCCAGGCTCTCGACCTTGCCCTGGTACTTCACCGAGTTGCCGTACACGTCCGAGGTGATTTCCACCGCCTGGCCGATGCGCATGTGGGTAAGCTGGGTTTCCTTGAAGTTGGCGTCGATCCAGACCTGGTGCAACGGCACCACCGCCATCAGCGGTGCGCCCGGCGCCACGCGCTGGCCCAGCTGAACCGAACGCATCGCCACGTAGCCGGTCACCGGCGCCACCAGAGTGGTGCGCTCGTCGTCGAGGTAGGCGGCACGCAGCTTGGCGGCGGCGGCCTGCACGTCGGGGTGCGAGGCGACCACGGTGTCGTCGACCAGCACCTTGCTGGTCTGGTACTGCTGCTCGGCGGCGACCAGCGCGCTTTGCGCGGCGGTCAGTTCGTCGCGGGCATGCGACAGCTCCTCGGCGGAGATCGCGCCGGAACGGGCCAAGCCCACGCGGCGGTCGTAGTCGGCCTTGGCCTTGGCCACCGCGATCTGGCGTGCTTCGACCAGTGCCTGCTGGCCGCTCACACTGGAATACAGGCCGAGCACCTTACGCACCGTGGCGGCGAGGTTGGCCTTGGCTTCGGCCAGCGCCACGTCGGCGTTGGACTGGTCGAGCTTCACCAGCACGTCGCCCTGCTTCACCAGGTCGCCGTCGTCGGCACCGATCGTAACCACGGTGCCGGGAATCTGCGGCGTGAGCTGCACCACGTTGCCGCCCACGTAGGCGTCGTCGGTGCTCTCGTACCAGCGGCCATCGAGGTAGTACCAAAGCGTCCCGGCGATGGCGGCGAGCAGCACGACCACGCCTAGCGCGCGCAGGAGGAAGCCGCGCTTGTTGTTCTGCGACGCGACGGCCGCGGTGGGGTTCTGGCTGGACATGGCGTGCCTCAGGAATGGTGTGCGGATGCGGGGGATGCGGGTACGGACGGCTGCTGGCCGGCTTCGGGGCGGTAGCCACCGCCGAGGGCGCCGATCAACTGCACGGACTGGTCGGCCTGCTGGGCCTTCAGGGCGGCCATGCGCTGCTCTGCGACGAGCAGCTGCCGGCGCACGCTGAGCGCATCGAGGTAGCTGCCGACGCCGGCCTTGTAGCGCTGCTCGGCGAGATGCCACGCGTCCTGCGCGGCGGCCAGCACGCGCGACTGCGCCGCGGCCTGCGCGGTGAGCGACTGCGCGGCATCGACGTCGTCGGCGACCTCGTTGACGGCGCGCACCAGGGTCTGGTTGTACTGCGCCACGGCAAGGTCGTACTGCGCGTCCCTGGCGGACAGGTTGGCGCGCAGGCGCCCGCCGTCGAAGATCGGTAGGCTGAGCGACGGCGCCACGCTGTAGAAGCGCGCGGGCAACTGGAACAGGCTCTCGCCTCCAACCGCGATCAGCCCAGCCATCAAGCCGAGGTTGAGGTTAGGCAGGAACGCGGTCTTGGCCGCCTGGATCTCCTTGCCTGCGGCTTGCACGCGCCAGCGCGCGGCGACCAAGTCGGCGCGGTGGCCCACCAGGTCCAGCGGCAGATCGGCCGGCACAGCGAGTTCGGCGGGTGACAGTAGGTGCGGGCGGCCGATCTCGCGGCCGCGGTCCGGGCCTTTGCCCAGCAGTACCGACAACGCAGATTCCGCGGCGTCTATGGCGCGGCCGGCGACCACCAGCTGCTCCTGCGCGCTGGCGACTTCGGCGTCGCCCCGGCGCAGCTGCATGCGGTTGTCGATACCGGCGGCCACGCGTTGTGCGGTGAGTTTGTGCGCTTTTTTCGCGCGCTGCAGTTCGGCCCTGGCCAGATCCTGCTGGACGTACGCATAGCCCAACTGCACGTAGGCACGGGCCACGTTGGTGGAGAGCTCCACGCGCGCAGCGCGGGCCTCGACCTCGGCAGCGCGGGCCTGTCCCACGGCCGCTGTCCAAGCGGCACGCTGGCCACCCCACAGGTCGGGGCTCCACTTGAAGCTGCCATAGGCGTACTTGGCCGGGGCCATGTGGCCGTCGCCCAGCCCCGGCACGGTAGTGGGAATGCGCGCCTCGGCCACGCTACCGCCGACGTACAGGGTGGGCTTGCGGGCCGCATCGGCGGCGCCGGCCGCCGCCTGCGCTTGTCGCGCGCGGGCATCGGACACTGCAAGCGTGGGATTGTCGGCCAATGCCTCGGTCATCAGGGTGTCGAGCTGGGCGTCGCCCAGCCCGGTCCACCAGTCGGCCGCGGGCCAAGCCGCGCTGGAGGGCACGTTCGCCAGGCTGCGCGCGGATTGCAGCGAGGACGGGTCGATCGGCGTACTGCCGGTGTGCAGGCCGCCGCTACTGGCGCAGCCGGCCATCGCGAGGGTCAATCCGACGGCTGCCGCAAGGGTATGCAGACGCATGGGCTTTCGGTCCCGGTGAAAGATCACTTCTTGGCGCGGAGCGCGCGGAGCACGCGTTCCAGGTAGTCGTGTAGCAGGTGGCGCTCGTCCGCGGTCAACGACGCCTGCGCCGCGGCGAGTACGTGTTCGTTGCAGCCGGTGAGCTGCTGCCACAGCGCATGGCCTTCGTCGGTCAGCTCGATGCGCAGGGCGCGGCGATCCTGTTCGTGCGGACAGCGGCGCAGGCAACCCTTGTGCTCGAGATGGTCGAGCTGGCGCGTCATCGCGCCACCGTCCAGTTCCACCGCCCGGGCCAGTTCCGTGGCACTCATCGGTCCCAGCACCGCCAGCCGCTTAAGTATCAGGAACTGGGTGAATTTCAGATCCAGCCCTTTGGCGGCGATCTCCGCTTCCATGCTGCGTACCAGCTCGGTGCGCACCAGGCCGAGCAGCACGCCGAGGCTTTCGCGGGGTTGGGACGGGGGGGGCGGAACCGTGTTCATTGCCGCGCATTCTATTGTCGCAGGAGTATTTGTCAAGGCAATTACTGCTGCGACTACTTTTGTACGGGCAAAATTCATCCGGATGGCGGCCGACGCGCCTCCAGTTCGTCCCGCACCAGCTAGCGCAATGGATGAGTCAAGGACGACGAAAGACCCCGCCGGCCTGGGGAGTCGAATCGGAGCGTGTCGCGCCGCGACCGGTCGAGCTATCGCGCCGGACGCCGCCTGATGCCACCAACGACGGCTTGGCATGCCACCGTATGCAGGCCTAGCATTGCCGACGCGCATCCGCGCGACGACGAAGGGGAGTCCGCCATGTTCCGTCCGCTGCTTTCCGGTTTGCTTGTGCTCGGACTGCTGCCCGCCGTCGCGATGGCGGCCGACAACGGCTTCTGGCAAATGCCAGCCATCGTCGGCGCCGGCAAGATTCACCCGCTGCCGCAGGCCGCCTACCAACCCGACCGCAACACCACCTACAAGGCGGTGTTCCTGCTCAACGCCGCCGCGAAGAAGCCGGACGAGGCGAACCCAGGGCTGGATCGGGTGGCGCGCGCGGTGAATCTTTACGCTCAGGCCGGCGTGCCCCTGAATCACCTGAAGTTCGTGGCCATCGCCGCGCAGGGGGCCACGCCGCTGGCGCTCGACAACGCGCATTACAAGGCGAAATTCGGCGTGGACAACCCGAATCTGCCGTTGATCGAGCAGTTGCGCAAGGACGGCGTCGAGGTGGCCGTGTGCGGACAGGCCTGGGCCGGTTTCCATTTCGACTATGCATGGAAGGACAGCCGCGTCACGCTCGCGCTGTCCGGGATTACCACGGCCATCGAGCTGCAACAGCAGGGCTATGCGTTGATGCCGTAAGTCACCCGCGCCGTTGCCGCTGCCGCGGCCTCCGCAGCCGGTCGGAGCAAGGAGTCAATTATTCTGCGCATACTCGCATTGCTCGCCCTGTTGGCGCCGCTCACGGTTCGCGCCACCGATGCCGCCACGATCACGCGCCAGGGCAACGGCAAGGGCGCCGCGCCCTGCATGGCCTGCCACGGCACCGATGGCGGTGGCATGGCGATCAATGGCTACCCTCGGCTGGCCGGCCTCGACGCCACCTACATCCGCCGTCAGTTGGATGATTTCGCCAATGGCACGCGCAGCAATCCTGTTATGCAGCCGAACGCCAGCGCGCTCGACGCAAACGAGCGCGCCGCGCTGGCGGAGTACTACAGCGCGCTGCCGGTGCCGGCGCGATTCGCCAAGCCGCCCGTGGCCAAGCCGGATGCCGGCGCCGAACGGCTGGCCGTGCGCGGCGACTGGAGCCGCGGTCTGCCCGCCTGCGTGCAATGCCACGCGCCGGGCGGCGTGGGCGTCGGTCCGAATTTCCCGCCGCTGGCCGGCCAGTCGGCGGCTTACATCGCGTCGCAGCTGCGGGCGTGGCAGCAGGGCATGCGCCGCAACGATCCGCTGCAGCTCATGCAGCATGTCGCACAGCGGCTCACGCCGCAGGAAGTCGAAGCCGTGGCCGGCTGGTTTGGCGAGCAGCCGCTGCCGGCCAGGGAGGGCGCGCCGTGAAGTCGCTGACGATGGCGCTGCTCTGCGCGTACCTGCTGACCGCATGCTCGCATCCGGCCGCGGAGGTGCCGGGAGCCGCGAAACCGGAGCGCGTGCCAGCCACTGGCATTGCCAGCGCAGCGGCAAGCATAGCGACGGTCCCTGCGTTTGTGCCGCCGGCCGAACGCGACATTCCTGCGGGCCCGCTGGGCGACGCGATCCGCCGCGGTCGCGCAATCTTCACCGACACTTTGAAGTACGCCCCCGATTACGTGGGCAATACCTTGAATTGCAGCAACTGCCATCTCGACGCGGGGCGCCTCGCCAACGCCGCGCCGCTGTGGGGCGCATGGGGCATGTACCCGCAGTACCGCAGCAAGAACGGTCGCGTGATCAGTTTCGGCGAGCGCCTGCAGGACTGCTTCCGGTTCAGCATGAACGGCAAGCCGCCACCGCTGGACAGCGATGTCATCGTAGCGCTGGAAAGTTACGCCTGGTGGATGAGCAAGGGCGCGCCTAACGGCGTGAAGCTGGTCGGCGCGGGCTATCCCAAGCAGGGTTTCGAGCCGCCGCAGCCGCCCGACTACGCCCGCGGCGCCACGGTCTACGCGAAGGACTGCGCGCTGTGCCACGGTGCCGATGGCCAGGGCCAGCAGGTGGCCGGGCGCAATGTGTTCCCGCCGCTATGGGGGGCGCAGTCCTTCAACTGGGGCGCGGGCATGCAGGAACTGGACAACGCCGCCGCCTTCATCAAGGCCAACATGCCGCTAAGCCGCGGCGGCATGCTCAGCGATCAGGACGCATGGGACGTGGCAATGTACATGGACGCCCACGAGCGCCCGCAGGACCCGCGCTACCACGGCGACCTCGCCGCCACGCGTGCCGATTACCATGACACGCCGATGTCGCTCTACGGCACCACGGTGAACGGCCACCTGCTCGGCAGCGAACCGGCGAAGTGAGCGCCGCGCCTACAATGCGCCTTCCCCACCCCACCCGGAGTTCCCCATGAGCACTCTCGACGGCAAGGTTGCCCTCATCACCGGCGCGGCCAGCGGCATCGGCAAGGCGATTGCCGAGCTGTACGCGAAGAACGGCGCCGCGGTGGCGATCTGCGACATCAACCAGCAGGCGGCCGACGCCGTCGCCGCAGAGATCAACGCCGCGGGCGGCAAGGCGATCGGCGTGGCGATGGATGTCACCGATGAAGCCGCAGTGGACGCGGGCACCGACAAGGTGGTCGTGGCGTTCGGTCATCTGGACATCCTGATCTCCAACGCCGGCGTGCAGATCATCAACCCGATCGACCAGTTCAGCTACGCCGACTGGAAGAAGATGCTGGCGATCCATCTCGACGGCGGCTTCCTCACCACCCGCGCCGCGCTTCGGCACATGTACCGGGGTGACCGCGGCGGCATCGTGATCTACATGGGCTCGGTGCACTCGCACGAGGCGTCGAAGCTGAAGGCGCCCTACGTCGCGGCCAAGCACGGCCTACTGGGCCTGGCCCGCACGCTGGCCAAGGAGGGCGCGCCGCACAACGTGCGCTCGCACGTGATCTGTCCCGGCTTCGTACGCACGCCGTTGGTGGAAAAGCAGATCCCCGAGCAGGCAAAGGAGCTCGGCATCAGCGAGGACGCAGTGGTCAAGAACGTGATGTTGAAGGACACCGTGGATGGCGTGTTCACCACGGTAGAGGACATCGCGCAGACTGCGCTTTACCTCGCCACCTTCCCCAGCGCCGCGCTGACCGGCCAGAGTATCGTAGTTAGCCACGGCTGGTACATGCAGTGAGCCGCGCGGCGAATGCGGCATCGGCGTCGCTGGCCGAGGCGGTGGCGCGCGACTACCGCAGCGTGGCGCTGGTGTTGCAGGGTGGCGGTGCGCTCGGCGCCTACCAGGCCGGGGTGGTCGAGGCGCTGGCTGGCGCCGGCCTATGGCCGAGCTGGGTGGCCGGCATCTCGATCGGGGCGCTCAACGCAGCGATCATCGCCGGCAACCCGCCGGAGCGACGGGTGGAGCGCCTGCGCACGTTCTGGCGCACCATTTGCCAGTCGCCGCTATGGCCATCCGTGCCGACGCCGCCCTGGTTCGACGAGACGGCCTGGCCCATGGCGGTACGCAGCGGCCTAAGCGGACTGGCGGCGTGGCGCGCTCTGGTCGAAGGGCAGGCCGGCTTCTTCCGTCCGCGCCTGCCGCCGCCGCTGCTTCAGGCGCATGCCGGACCGGCCAGCACCAGCTGGTACAACACAGCGCCACTGCTCGCCACGCTGGAACGGCTGGTCGACTTCGACCGTATCAACGATCCGCGCGGCATGCGCGTGTCGGTCGGTGCGGTGAACGTTCGCACCGGCAACTTCACCTATTTCGACAACACCCGGGAGCGCCTGCGGCCCGAGCACTTCATGGCCTCCGGCGCGTTGCCGCCGGGCTTCCCGGCGGTGGAGATCGACGGCGAGTTCTACTGGGACGGCGGCATCGTCTCGAACACGCCGCTGTACCAGGTGCTGACCGAACGGCCGCACCGCGACATGCTGGTGTTCCAGGTCGACCTGTGGAGCGCGCTCGGCGAGCTGCCGCGCGACATGGCCGGCGTGGCCGAGCGGGTGAAGGACATCCAGTATTCCAGCCGTACCCGCCTGGTGACCGAATACATGCACCAGAGCCGCGAGCAGCAACGCCTGCTGCACGCACTGATGGCGCTGGTGCCGCCGGAGCGTCGCGCGGAGCCGGTCTTCTGCTGCGCCGAGGCGGCGGCCAACGGCGCGCGCACCAACCTGATCCACCTGATCTATCGGGACAAGCCCTACGAGGGCCACTTCAAGGACTACGAGTTCAGCCTGTCCAGCATGCGCAGCCACTGGCAGAGCGGCCTGGACGACATGCGCCACACCCTAGCGCACCCGTCGTGGTTCGACGCGCCGCCGCCCGAGCAGCCATTCGTCACCCACGACGTGCATCGGGGCTGAGCGGTCAGTCAGGCTGAGTGCAGACGGCGGGGGAGTAGACTCGCCGGCCGACTGGTTGCGATCCCGTTGGCGAGGCTGCGCGGGAGCCGCAGCCTGCGTCCTTCCCCCCAAAGGTGACTGCAATGGACATCCAGACGATCGACAACGCGTACCAGCAGCTGCAGAACGAAGGCCAACAGGTGGCGCAGCAGTTCCAGACGTTGGCCGGCAAGCTGCAGGCGGCGGCCCAGGGCGGCAATGCGGATGCACGCGAATGGATGCTCGACCTGCGCGAGCTTGCGTTGGCGGTGCAGGGCGAGCAGCAGCAGGTAGGGCAGCTGTTGCAGGCGATCCATGGCATGTGGCAAAACCAGGCACAACAGTACGGCAGCGCGCCTGCCATGGCCGCTTTCGGTGGTACGCCGATGCAGGCTCAGGGCATGCCGCAGGCTAGCGGCGTCATGGGCATGCTTGGCAACTTCCTCAACTCGGGCTTTGGCCGCTCGATGGAGATCGGCGCGGGCATGGGCTTGGGCGAAGACCTGATCAACCGGATCTTCTGACGCCAAAGCGGAGCCGCGGCCTGTCGCCGCGGCTCAGTCGCGATGCACCTGCAGGCCTGCCGCCGACTGGCTGACCGGCATCACCTCGATGCGGTTGATGTTGAGGTGGGCCGGCAGGTTGGCGATCCACCAGATGGTGTCGGCGATATCGTCGGCGGTGATCGGGTGGGCGCCAGCGTAGAGCTGGTCGGAAGCAGCCCGGTCGCCGCCGGTGCGGACCAGGGTGAACTCGGTCTCGGCCATGCCGGGCTCGATCGAGGTCACGCGCACGCCG
>DAIDKO010000095.1 GCA_027450005.1 Rhodanobacter sp.
CAGGCGGTGTTCGACGAACACATGCCCGAACCGGACCAGCGCGACGTAGAGCGCGACGACGTGCGCGTAGGCCGCGAGCAGTTGCTGGCGCCGTGCGCAGGCACCATTACCCGCGCCGGCTTCGACAACAACGTCGAGGTATGCCTGCGCTATACCGCGGCCTGGCTCGACGGCCAGGGCTGCGTGCCGATCCATCACCTGATGGAGGACGCCGCCACCGCCGAGATCGCCCGCGCGCAACTTTGGCAGTGGCTGCATCACGGCGGCGTGACGTTCTCCGACCACGCACCGATCGACTTCGCGCTGTTCGACCAGGCCCTGGCCCGCCACGCCCACCGCCTGCAGGGCAGCGACGTGCCCGGTGCCACACGCATGGAGGCGGCGGCGAAGCTGATCTCCACGCTGATCCACGCCGACACGCTGGCCGATTTCCTCACCCTGCCCGCCTACGAACAACTCGCCTGACCGCCACTGCCTACGCAGCGGCGCTCCCGCACGCCATTACCGGAGCCCTTCCATGAAAACCTCTCTGCCCACCGCCGAACAACTCGAACTGGACTGGAACAACAACCCCCGCTGGGCCGGCATCCGCCGCAACTACAGCGCCGCCGACGTGGTGCGCCTGCGCGGCACGGTGGCCATCGAGCATTCGCTGGCCCGCCATGGCGCCGAACGCCTGTGGAAGAGCCTGCATGAGGAAGACTTCATCAACGCGCTCGGCGCGCTCACCGGCAACCAGGCGATGCAGCAGGTCAAGGCCGGCCTGAAGGCGATCTATCTCTCGGGCTGGCAGGTCGCCGCCGACGCCAACCTTGCCGGCGAAATGTATCCCGACCAGTCGCTGTACCCCGCGAACTCGGTGCCGCAGGTGGTCAAACGCATCAACAACACGCTGCTACGCGCCGACCAGCTGCACCATGCCGAAGGCCAGGACGGCATCGACTGGCTGGCACCCATCGTGGCCGATGCCGAGGCCGGCTTCGGCGGCGTGCTCAACGCCTTCGAACTGATGAAGGCGATGATCGAGGCCGGTGCAGCGGGCGTGCATTTCGAGGACCAGCTAGCCAGCGTGAAGAAGTGCGGCCATATGGGCGGCAAGGTGCTGGTGCCGACGCGCGAGGCCGTGGACAAGCTCACCGCCGCTCGGCTTGCCGCCGATGTGGCCGGCGTGCCTACGCTGATCGTGGCACGCACCGATGCGGACGCCGCCGACCTGCTCACCTCCGACGTTGACCACAACGACAAACCCTTCATCACCGGCGAGCGCACCGTAGAAGGCTTCTTCCGCGTGCGTCCAGGACTGGCCCAAGCGATCAGCCGCGGCCTGGCCTATGCGCCCTACGCCGATCTGGTGTGGTGCGAAACCAGCAAGCCGAACCTTGAGGAAGCGCGCCAGTTCGCCGAGGCAATCCACCAACGGTTCCCCGGCAAGCTGCTGGCCTACAACTGCTCGCCGAGCTTCAACTGGAGGAAAAACCTGGACGACAGCACCATCGCCAAGTTCCAGCGCGAGCTGGGAGCGATGGGCTACAAGTTCCAGTTCATCACGCTGGCTGGCTTCCACAGCCTCAACTACGGCATGTTCGACCTCGCCCACGGCTATGCGCGCCGCCAGATGAGCGCCTTCGTCGAATTGCAGGAAAAGGAATTCGCTGCCGCCGAACGCGGCTTCACCGCAGTGAAGCACCAACGCGAGGTGGGTACTGGCTACTTCGACGCGGTGACGCAGGCGATCCAGCAGGGACAGTCCTCCACCACGGCGCTCAAGGGCTCGACGGAAGAAGCGCAGTTCGCACGCCACGCCGCGGCCTAGCCGCTCACCGATCCCATGCTCTCCCGGCACAGGCCGGGAGAGCATGGCAAGCACGACGGATTCCCACCTTCGCCAGAACGGTGGGCAGGCTAGCCGGCCGCGCCCTCGAAGCCGAGTTGCCGCCACGCCTCGTACACCGCTACCGCCACGGTGTTGGAAAGGTTGAGGCTCCGGCTGTCCGGTCGCATTGGAAGGCGCAGGCGGTGTGCCTCCGGGATGGTGTCCAGCACGCCGCCCGGCAGGCCGGCGGTTTCGCAACCGAACAGCAACGCGTCGCCGCTGGCGTAGCGGACATCGACGTGGCGCACGTGACCGCGCGTGGTGAACGCAAAGACGCGCGGCCTGCCGATTGTGGCAAGGCATGCGTCGAGGCTGTCGTGCACCGCCACGCGGGCGTACTCGTGGTAGTCCAGTCCAGCGCGACGCAGGCGGGCGTCGTCGAGCTCGAAGCCGAGCGGACGGACCAGGTGCAACGATGCGCCGGTGTTGGCGCACAGGCGAATGGCATTGCCAGTATTCGGCGGGATCTCGGGACGGAACAGGATGACGTGTAGCATCCGCCGATTATCGCGTGCGCGGTGCTGCGCAGGCGAGATGAAGCCACGCTCAACTGCGCGATAACGGACAGCCGTTACCCGAGGCCGTCGTGGCGCAGGCGCTGGTCGTGGCAGCCAACGCGTGCGGTGCAGCGGGACGCAAGGTGAACATCGAGCCCAACACCAGCGCACAGACCAGCAGGCAGGCGGCAAACAGGCTGCCCAGCATCACGGTTTCGCTCTTCATGGCATGTCTCCGGAAAAAAGGTTCCGGTAGGAGTCCGGCGCACCGGGAAAAATCCGCAGCGGCCGCACCGGCGTTCAGTCGCCGGTTCGACTGGCCGCTCAGCCGCGCCGCGGGCAGATCACCTCGCCCGCCGACAACAAGCATTGCGCCTGGCTGGCCAGCGGGGCACTGGCGATACCGGCCGTGGCGAGCTGCGGTGACGACGGCGTCTTCAGCATCGTGCGCAGCACCAGGATGCCAACCGGCAGGCAGGCGACGAACAGGCCGCTCAACATCAGGTTCTCGTATTTCATGTCTGTCTCCGACTTGGGGTAAGAAGTGCCTGCTCGAGGTAGTCGGCAATCCGTATGCCCAGTGGAAAAACAAACTCACGTCATTGAAATGGAAACAAATAAGAATTCACCGCAGGCGGGCCGTTGCTTGTCCGCGGGAAGCCGGGCAACCGGATTGGACACCCTGTGCGGACGCATCCCTTTGGTCATCTGGGAGCAAGTGTGAGTCCGCCGAGGCTCAACCGAGACCCGCCACGAAAGGAACGTCACGATGGGAAGCGAGCCTTCGATCCTGCCAATCGTCCGCTTGCTTGGCGCCTGGGACAGCCTCCCCCCAAACAAGGCTATGGCCTCGCACCCGGCCATGGTCGGCCGGTAGACATCCACCGAAGCGGATCGTGAACGGGGATCGGATTGAACGATCGTACAGGCGCGATCCAGCATCGCGCGCTAGCATGCACGTCGGACGGTTTGCCGTCCGGCCCTTTCCTTCCGACATCGGAGCCGCCCTATGCGCAAGACCGTGTTGCTGATCGTTCCCACCCTGCTGCTCGGCGCCTGCACCTGGGGTATCAATCCCACGCCGGCCTCGCGGAACGTACGCACAGCATGGAACGGCGACGTCTCCGGCTGCCGCGATCTGGGCAAGATCACGGTTTCAGTGATGGACCACGTCGGCCCGGTGGACCGCAACGACATCAAGGTGCGCGACGAACTGCAGGTGATGGCACGCAACGAAGCGGCCACCATGAACGCCGACACCATCAAGCCCTTGGCCGACCCCAGTGACGGCTCGCAGCCCTGGGGTGCCTACCAGTGCGGCACGCGCCCGATTTCCTCCGCCACGCCGGCGGGCCAGGCGCAACCTGCCAACGGCACTGGCGTGCAGACCTTCCCGGTCAAGGGCGACTGAGCGGGTGCTCTCCGCGGCAGGAAGGACGAAAGGTGCCGATGGGCGCCCTTCGTGGTCTTGAGGAGTGCGGCCATGGGGAATAGCCCCGTTTGATTCTCACAATCGAGGGTCGCGGGAAGCTGCAAACTCCGGACTCGTCTGCGGCATGGGTCTACGCAACGACGCATCACGGACACCCGGCGTGCCGTTGGTTCGCCAGGCGCGGCTGCGGGTAAACCTGACGGATCGCTTCCGTCACTGCGGCAGTAAGGGCAACGGCGCCGTCAGATCGCGACCTTGCCCGCGCAACGCCGCTGACTCGCGGCGGATGGCTGGCCGCGGTCTGCAGTGGCGTATCCGACCGCTTTCGCAGAGGTTCTTTGCGTATCCTGATGGCATGAACAAGCTGATCAACGCGCCGCGCCGGATCGCCCGCCGCCTCGTCTCACCGCTACGCCCGCCGCCGCGGTCCAGCTTGGCGACGTTGCCGGCCTTCGCCGTACCAGCCGACGCCATCGAAGCGCTGCACGGCCCGCAAGCGCTGCATCACGCGCTGCTGGCCGAGATCGCACAGGCCACACGGCGCATCGTGATCGTCGCGCTCTACCTGCAGGACGACGAGGCGGGGCGCGAGGTGATGGATGCGCTCTACGCTGCGCATGCGCGACAGCCTGGGCTAAAGATCGACGTCTTCGTGGACTGGCACCGCGCACAGCGCGGCCTCATCGGTAAGCAGAAGAGCCCGGGCAACGCGGCGATGTATCGCGACCAGGCGCAGCGCTTGGGTGCGGGCGTGCGCGTCTGGGGCGTGCCGGTCCAGAACCGCGAACTGTTGGGCGTGCTGCACCTCAAGGGCTTCGTGTTCGACGACACCGTGCTGTACAGCGGCGCCAGCCTCAACGATGTCTACCTGGGCAAGCACGGGCGCTATCGGCTGGACCGCTGCCATCGCATCCACGACGCCGCACTGGCCGAGAGCATGGCGGCCTTCGCGCAGCGGCACCTCCGCGACAGCGAAGCGGTACGCCGGCTGGATCTGCCGGACCTGCCGTCAACGCGCTCCTTGTTCCCTGCCATCCGGGCGTTCCGCCAGCAGTTGCAGCAGGCCGCCTACGACGTTCCAAAGGCGGCCTTGGCGGAGGGCGCCGTGGCCGTGACGCCGCTGAAAGGTTTCGGCCGCACCGACAATGCGCTCAACGATGCCATGCTTGCCCTGCTGCGCGGCGCGCAGCAACGCATCGTGCTGCTCACGCCGTATTTCAACCTGCCGGGGCCGGTGCGCGCGGCACTGGGCCAGGCGCTGCGGCGCGGCTGCCGCGTCGAGATCATGGTGGGCGACAAGACCGCCAACGATTTCTACATCCCGCCCACGCAGCCTTTCCGGACCATCGGCCTACTGCCCTACCTCTACGAGAACAACCTGCGCCGCTTTGCGCGCGCGCATGCCCGGCAGATCGCCAGTGGCCAGTTGGTCCTGTGGCTGTGGCGCGACGGCGACAACAGCTACCACCTGAAGGGCTTGTTCGCGGACGACGACGGCGCGCTGCTCACCGGCCACAACCTCAATCCGCGTGCCTGGGCGATGGATCTGGAAAACGGCCTGTTGCTGCGCGATCCCTCGCACCGCCTGCACGCGATGCACGAGGCGGAGTGGGCGGCGCTGCGCGTGCACGCCACGCGCCTAGCCAGTCATCACGCGCTGCAGAGTCCACGGAGTTATCCGCCAGAAGTACGTCGCCTGCTGCGGCGCCTGAGCCGGGTGCGGCTGGACCGCCTGGTGAACCGCCTTCTCTGAGGGCCGATTAGTCCAATCCGGAACCGTCCTGCGCCGCCCGCCAGAAGTCGTGGAAGTTGAACCAGTTGAATGGTGCCTCGTGCACGTAGCATTCCAGTCGGGCCGCGTAGCGCGCGAGCAGCGTATCCAGCGTGGCGTCGCGCCGGTCACGCGGGATCGTCACGCAGTCGGCGAAGGGTTCGAACACCAGCCGGTAGCGATTGCCGCCGCGATAGAGTCCGAAGCACAGCAACACCGGTACCTGCAGAGCCGCGGCGAGCAGCCACGGTCCCACCGGCAGCAGGGCGGGCGCACCGAGGAAATCCACGGCACGCTGGGCCTCATGCGGGCCCGCGCGATCCGCCAGCAGCGCCACCATCCCGCCCTCCGCGCAGGCCTCCGCGGCGGCCAGCACCACGTTGGCGCCGCCTTGCGAGGCGTCGATCACCGCCTTGCCCACGTCAGGCGCCAAGGCCTCCAGCAACTGCGTCATCGCTGGCGTCCTGCCCTTGTCCAACACCACGCGCAATGGCACGTCGGGACGGCGCGCGCCAAGCACCCGCAGTGCCTCGAAGCTGCCTTGGTGCGAACCGACGAGCAAGACGCCGCGCCCCTCGCCCAGGCATCGTTCCAGTTCGGCCAGTCCCTCGACTTCGATGTGGAAGCCGCGCTCGCCGCGCGTCAGGAGAAAGATCCGGTCCAGCGTGGTGGCGGCGTAGCCGTGGAACTGCCGCAGCATCGACCACACGCCGGGCGGACGCCCGAATGCGCGTGTAAGGTATTGCCGTGAGGCCCTGCGCTCGGCGCCCCGGCGCAGGAAGAAATACAGCGTGATCGGATACAGCAGTAGCCGCGCGAAAGGGCGGCCTCCATACAGGGCCAGCGTGCGGATCAGCCAGAGCGCGAAACGTCCGCCACCTTCGCGTTGCGCGCGCCAGTGGGTGGCGTCGCCCATGACGCGGCGGCCCTCAACCCTGGGTGCTATGCGCTTCGACAAACGCGCTCAGTTCGCGCAGGCTGGCGAAGATGCGCTGGTTGTCGGGGTGGTCGGAACGCAGTTGGAAGCCGTAGCGCTTGGTCACCGCCAGGGCGATCTCCAACGCATCGATGGAATCCAACCCCAGCTCGCCGCCGAACAACGGCGCATCCGGGTCGATCTTCGCGGGATCGACCGCTTCGAGGTTCAGGCTTTCCACGATCAAGGTGGCCAGCTCGTGCTGGGCGGTGGTCAGTTCGGCCATGGGGCGGAAACCCTGGAAACGTCGTCGAATCAGTGAAATCGAGCCGTAAAGTGTAACATGGCCGTCTTGTCATTCCCGGTTGCAAGCATGGTTGAGGGTCGTGAAAGCAAGTGGGCCGAGACAGGCCCGGCCTCTGCGCCGCGAATTTCCTATAGCCTGGACGCCGCCGCCGCCCTTTTGGCCGAGCCCGGCGCACTGGCCGTCTTCGTATTTGGCGCCTTGAGCACCGGCAGCGATCCGCGCCTGCTGCACGTGCCGCTTGAAGCCTTCGAGGCGCCCACGCCCTGCGAGGTCTGGCAGGTGGATGGCCCGGTTCGGTATGGCCGCCACGGCGCGCTACGCTGGTCCGCCGGTGGTGGCTGGCTGTTTGCCGCGCTGGAGCTCGACGAACGCGACTACGGCGGTCCTGCCGGCGCGGCCCGCGCCGCCTACGCGCAGCTGCGTGACTTCGTCCGTAGCCGCGACGAACGGCAGGTGCTGCGTATCTGGAATTACCAGGGCGCGATCAATCAGGGCGAGGGCGACGCCGAACGCTACAAGCTGTTCTGCGACGGTCGCGCCGAGGGCTGCGGCGACTGGTTTGCCGACGGCTATCCGGCCGCCACCGCAATCGGCCACCACGGCGACACGCACCTGCTGCAGGTGTACCTGCTCGCCAGCGCGCATGCCGGTACCGCCGTGGAAAATCCACGCCAGGTCAGCGCCTGGCGTTATCCGCGCCAGTACGGCCGCACCGCGCCCGGCTTTGCCCGGGCGATGCGCCTCCCAGCACAGGATGCACTGGCGATCTCCGGCACCGCAGCCGTGGTCGGCCACGCCTCGGCCCACGAGGGCGACACCGCGGCACAGCTTGGCGAGATCTTGGTCAACCTCGAGACCCTGCTGGCCAGCGCTGGCATGCCCGCCGGCTTTGATACCCACGCACCGCTGAAGGCTTACGTGCGCCGCGCCACCGACGCGCCACGCGTGCGCGAGCTGCTCAAGCAACGCCTACCTGGCGTACCGGTGCTGCTGCTGCACGGCGACATCTGCCGCAGCGAGCTGCTGGTGGAACTCGACGGCTGGCGTTACGCCTAGGCTTTCATGGTCGGACGCTTCCAGTCCGCCAACGTGAGCTGCCGCCCCCGCGCCACGGTGAGTTTGCCCGCCGGCGCGTCCTTGGTGACGACCGAGCCGGCGCCGATGGTGGCTTGCTTACCGATCGTCACCGGCGCCACCAGCGCGGCGTTGGAGCCGATGAAGGCGCCATCCTCGATGCGGGTGACGAACTTGTTCACGCCGTCATAGTTACAGGTGATGGTGCCCGCACCGACGTTGACGCCGCGACCGATCACGGTGTCGCCAAGGTAGCTGAGGTGGTTGGCCTTGCTTCCTTCCCCGATGCGGGTCTTCTTGGTCTCGACGAAATTGCCCACGTGCACGCCGGCGTCGAGCTCGGTGCCGGGACGCAACCGTGCGAACGGGCCGATGGTGCAGGGGCCATGGGTGACCACGCCTTCCAGGTCGCAATGCGCCAGCACCACGGTACCCTCGGCGAGGCGCACATCCTTGAGCCGTACGAACGGTCCAACGCGCACTTCGTCGCCGAGATGGACCTTACCCTCGAGGATCACGTCAATATCCAGCTCCACATCACGGCCATGGTTCACTTCACCGCGCACGTCGATGCGCGCGGGATCGGCCAGGCGCATACCGGCCAGCATCAATGCCTGCGCCGCACGGCGACGGTACTCGGCCTCCAGGCGTGCGAGCTGCTGCGCGTCGTTCGCACCCGCTGCTTCCACCGGATCGATGCACTCGACGCCCAGCGCCGGGCGTCCCTCCTCGTTCGCCATCGCGAAGATATCGGTGAGGTAGTACTCGCCTTGCGCGTTTTCATTGTCGAGCCCGGCCAGCCAGACGCGCAGCGCGGCGGCAGGCGCGGCGAGGATGCCGGTGTTCACCATGTCGATGGTGCGCTGCTCGTCGGTGGCGTCCGTCTCCTCGATTACGCTGCGAACGCGACCGTTGCCGTCGCGCAGCACACGGCCGTAACCGCGCGGATCGGCAACGCGGATCGCCAGCAGGCCGAAGCCGCCTTCTACCTGCGTCAGCATGCGCAAGGTGTCGGCACGAATCAGCGGCACGTCCCCATAGAGCACCACCACCTGCGCCGCATCGGGCACCTCAGGCAGTGCCTGCTCCACCGCATGACCGGTGCCGAGGCGCTCGGCCTGCAGTACCCAGTGCAGGTCCTCGTCGCCCGCGAAGGCGGCCCGCACCTGCTCGCCGCCATGGCCGTACACCACGTGGATCGCCGTCGGCTGCAGAGCGCGCGCGGCGACCAGCACGTGGGCCAGCAGCGGCCGCCCGGCGAGTGGCATCAGCACCTTGGGGCGCGTGGAGTTCATCCGCGTGCCGGCGCCGGCCGCGAGGACGATGACGTGGAGCGGTGCCTGGTTCATGCGTGTCGCCTCAACGTGGCCTCTCTGAGAAGTCTATCAGCCGGCTTGTGTTGGACGGCAGCTTATTGCGTGATCGCCGACTGGCAGGGCACATTCAATGGGGTGCCGGAACAGAGGACACCGTCGCTCTGCCCACATGGCATTCGAAGCGGAACGCGTAGACCTGGCTGAAAGGCCTGGTATCGCTGCCCACCGCGTGGGTGTTGCCGTCCGCGTCCGCAGCCCAGCGGCTGATCTGCAGCGGTGCGAATCGCCATTGCATCACCGCCGCGCGTACCGCGTCGAGGAACGGAGGCGGGATGGGCGCGGCTGGGTCGCCCGCCACCGGATAGTGCCGCACCTCACTCGCCCTGCCCGTCTTGCCCACGATGACCTGCACCTGCACGACGACGACCGGCAGGCATGCCGCAAGTTGCGTTGCCGGATAGACCGGCAACACGCGCTGGATCGGCTCGCCGCCCGTTGCGACGTCGCCCAGCGCGAGCTGGTAGTGCGCCATCTGGCCATCGTCGACCAGTTGGTAGCTCGTCGAACCCCCGTTGGGCGCCTTGACGAGTGGCTTCACGAGGGTGGCGCAACCCGCCATTCCCAGCGCGAACAGGCCCGCAAGCGGCGACTTCATGCGCGTCATCACGATGCATTTCGATACGGTTGCTGCGAGCGACGCTATCAGACTACATGTGTAATTTAAAGTGCTTCACGATATGCCGTGATGGCGGCCGAACACGAAAAAGCCGGCGTGAGCCGGCGTTCGTTGCTACACGGAGTCCATCGAAGCGAACGCTTCATCCCTGCGTGCAGCGATGGATGGCCGCTTTTTGACTTTAGCTCCGTGCTCAAGGACGAGCGGACACCTCAATGCTTGAGGTTCTTGCGCAAGCGCTCCAGCGCCTGCAGCTGGGCGATTGCCTGGGCCAGCTTGGCCTGCGCCTCGGCCACTTCCAGCGCCTCGGTTCGGTTGGCCAACGCATCCTCGGCCTCTTTCTTGGCGCGCTGCGCGGCGACCTCGTCGAGGTCAGCCGCGCGGATCGCGGTGTCGGTCAACACGGTGACCACCTGCGGCTGCACCTCGAGGATGCCGCCGGAAACGTAGAACTGCTGGCGCTCGCCCGCGGCCAGCACCACGTCGACGTGGCCCGGCTTGAGGCGGGTGATCAACGGCGCGTGGCGTGGCGTAATGCCCAGCTCGCCCAGTTCGCCGGTGGCGACGATCATCGTGGCCTCACCGGAGAAGATCTCAGCTTCGGCGCTGACAATGTCGACACGAAGGGTATGGGTCATGACTCGGTTTCCGATGGCGTGGGGCGTGGCAGGCGCGATGGCCCGCCTGGATCTCAAGCGGCCTTCTTGGCGCCCATCTCCTCGCCCTTCTTGATCGCCTCGTCGATACCGCCGACCATGTAGAACGCCTGCTCCGGCAGGTGGTCGACGTCGCCTTCGACGATCATCTTGAAGCCGCGGATCGTTTCCTTCAGCGTCACGTACTTGCCCGGCGCGCCGGTAAACACCTCGGCCACGTGGAACGGCTGGCTGAAGAAGCGCTCGCATTTGCGGGCACGCGCCACCACCTGCTTGTCCTCCTCGGACAGCTCGTCCATGCCGAGGATCGCGATGATGTCCTTCAGCTCCTTGTAGCGCTGCAGCATGCCCTGCACGCGGCGGGCTACGTCGTAGTGTTCCTCGCCGACGACCTGCGGGTCGAGCTGGCGACTGGTGGAGTCCAACGGATCCACCGCCGGGTAGATGCCCAGCGAAGCGATCTGGCGCGACAGCGTGACGGTCGAGTCCAGATGCGCGAACGTGGTGGCCGGCGACGGGTCAGTCAGGTCGTCCGCGGGCACGTACACCGCCTGGATCGAGGTGATCGAGCCGGTCTTGGTGGAGGTGATGCGCTCCTGCAGCACACCCATTTCGTCGGCCAGCGTCGGCTGGTAGCCCACGGCGGACGGCATACGGCCAAGCAGGGCGGACACCTCGGTACCGGCCAGCGTGTAGCGGTAGATGTTGTCCACGAAGAACAGCACGTCCTTGCCCTTGCCGGATGCGTCCTTCTGGTCGCGGAAATATTCAGCCATGGTGAGGCCGGTCAACGCAACGCGCAGGCGGTTGCCCGGCGGCTCGTTCATCTGGCCGTAAACCATCGCCACCTTCGACTCCGGCAGGTTGTCGAGCTTCACGACGCCGGCGTCCTGCATCTCATGATAGAAGTCGTTGCCTTCGCGGGTGCGCTCGCCCACGCCGGCAAACACCGACAGGCCCGAGTGCTGCGTCGCGATGTTGTTGATGAGCTCGAGCATGTTCACGGTCTTGCCCACGCCAGCGCCGCCGAAAAGGCCAACCTTGCCTCCCTTGGCGAACGGGCAGACCAAGTCGATGACCTTGATGCCGGTTTCCAGCAGCTCGTTGGCCAGTGCCTGCTCGGCGTAGGACGGCGCCTCGCGGTGGATCACCCACTTGTCTTCGGCGTTGATCGGACCGACCTCATCGATCGGGTTGCCGAGCACGTCCATGATGCGGCCCAGGGTGGCGTTGCCCACCGGCACCTTGATGCCTTCGCCGGTGTTGCGCGCCACGAGCCCGCGCTTCAGGCCGTCGGTGGAGCCCAGCGCGATGGTGCGCACCACGCCGTCGCCCAGCACCTGCTGCACTTCCAGCGTTATCTCAGTCCCGTCGATCTTCAGCGCGTCGTACACCTGCGGCACCTGATCGCGTGCGAACTCGACGTCGATGACCGCGCCGATGATCTGGGTAATCTTGCCTTCGGCCGTGTTAGCCATGGGTTTGCGTCTCTTTGATGCTCGCAGCGCGTCAGACCGCGGCGGCCCCTCCGACGATCTCGGAGAGCTCCTTGGTGATGGCGGCCTGACGGGCCTTGTTGTAGATCAGTTGCAGCTCGCTGATGAGCTTGCCGGCGTTGTCCGAGGCGGCCTTCATGGCCACCATGCGCGCCGCCATTTCCGAGGCGACGTTCTCGACCGCAGCGCGGTACACCTGGGACTCGATGTAGCGCATGAGCAGGCCATCGAGGATCTCGGAGGCCTCCGGCTCGTAGATGTAATCCCAGTGCTCCTGCAGCCCCTCGACGTCGATCGGCTCGACGGGTAGCAGCTGCTGGGCCACCGGGCGCTGGGTCATGGTGTTGACGAACTGGGCGTTGACGAGGAACAGCCGGTCGAGCTTCCCCTCGCGGTAGGCGTCCAGCATCACCTTGACCGTGCCGATCAGGTCCTTGATGTGGGGCCGGTCGCCGAGATGCGAGACGTTGGCGAGGATGGGGGTCGAGAGGCGTCGGAAGAAGTTGAGGCCCTTCGCGCCGATCAGGCACAGGCTCACCGTGGCGCCCTTGCCCTGCCACTCGCGCATCAGCATCAGCGTCTGCTTGAAGACGTTGGCGTTCAGCGCGCCGGCCAACCCGCGGTCGGTCGAGACCACGATGATGCCCACGGCCTTCACCTCGTCCCGGGGCTGAAGGAAGGGGCTGCGGTAGTCGGGGTTCGCCTCGGTGAGGTGCCCGATGACGTTGCGCATCCGCTCGGCGTAGGGACGGGCGAGGCGCATGCGCTCCTGCGCGCGGCGCATCTTGCTCGTCGCCACCATCTGCATGGCCTTG
>DAIDKO010000096.1 GCA_027450005.1 Rhodanobacter sp.
CCTTCGCCGGAATTGCTGCGCGCGCCCAGCCGGTTCATCGCGGTGGCCAGCGCCTCGTGCGCCTCCGGCGACAGCGCGCCTAACGACATGCCGGCGGAGTCGAAGCGGCGCAGAATCGCCTCGACCGGCTCGACTTCATCCAATGGCACCGGTGCGCCGAGCGGCTGCACTGCGAGCAGGTCGCGCAATGCCGAGGCCGGGCGATGGTCGACGTGGTGGGCGTAGGCGCGATAGTCGGCGGGATCACCCGAACGCACGGCCCGTTGCAGCGAGGCGATGACCTCCGGGTTGTACATGTGGTATTCGCCGCCATGCATGTACTTGTAGATGCCGCCGGCGCGCAGCGGCTGCGCGGCATTCCAGGCTTCGGCGGCGAGCAGTTGCTGCTCGCGCTCCAGCTCGGCGAAACCGGCACCGCCGATGCGCGAAGGCGTGCCGGGAAAGCACAACGCCACTACCTCGGGCGCGAGGCCGACGATCTCGAACAGCTGCGCGGCGCGATAGCCGGCGATGGTTGAGATGCCCATCTTCGACAGGATCTTCAGCAGGCCCTTGCGGATGCCGCGGCGGTAGCTGCGACCGATCTCCAGCCGGTCGCCGTCGATATGCCCTTCGCGGCCCAGCTCGAACAGGCTCTGGTAGGCCAGCCACGGATAGATCGCGGTCGCACCGAAGCCCAGCAGGCAGGCGAACTGGTGCGCATCGCGCGGCGTGGCGGTCTCCACGATGAGGTTGCACTGGCAACGCAGGCCCTGCTCCACCAGGTACGCATGCACCGCGCCGGTGGCTAGCAGCGAGTGGACCGGAAGCTTGTCGCGCTCGGGGTAGCGGTCGCTGAGGAACACCAGCGCGTTGCCGCTGCGCACCGAGGCCGCCACGTCCTCGCACAGCTGCCGCAGTGCGGCTTCGAGATGGGTTTGCGCCGGGTCGTACATCAGGTCGAAGCGCGGCGTGTCCGCGTACTGCGGCAGCCCCAGCAATTGGCGGAGCTTGCGCTGGGAGAGAATGGGCGAATTGATCAGGATCTGCTTGGCGTTCTCGGGCTTGAGCTCGAACACGTTGCCTTCCGGGCCAACCTGGGTAACCAGCGACATCACCAGCTTTTCGCGCAGCGGGTCGATCGGTGGGTTGGTGACCTGGGCGAAAGCCTGGCGGAAACGGTCGAACAGCGGGCGCACCTGCCGCGACAGCGCGGCAACCGGCGTGTCGTCGCCCATCGAACCGGTGGCCTCGGCCTCGAGCTCGGCGATCACCTTCAGCACCGTCTCGCGCTCCTCGCGCGAGAGGCCGTAAAGCTTCTGGTAGCAACGCAACTGTTCCGGCGGCAGCGGCTCGGCGGCCAGCGATGGATCGATCAGGTCGGACTCCAGGTAGCTCACGCCGGCGCGCAGCCAGTCGCGGTAGGGGGCGCGCTGGCGATTGATGGCATCGATGTCCGCGTCGCGCAGCAGGCGGTGCGCGCGGAAATCCACCGCAATCATCTCGCCCGGCGCGAGACGGCCCTTGGCGACCACGCGCGCCGAGGGCATGTCCCACAGGCCCGCCTCGGAGGCGATGATGAAATGGTTGTCGTCGGACAGCGCCCAGCGCGCGGGACGCAGGCCGTTGCGGTCCAGCGTACAGGCGGCGTAGTGGCCGTCGCACATCACCAGGCCGGCGGGACCGTCCCACGGCTCGCTGTGCAGCGCGTAATACTCGTAGAACGCGGCCAGATCCTCGTCGATGCCCTCGCGCGCGGCGAACGCCGGCGGCACCAGCACGCGCATCGCGGCGAGCAGGTCGAGGCCGCCGGCCAGTAGCACCTCCAGCGCGTTGTCGAGGCTTTCCGAATCCGAGCCCTGCTGGCGTACCAGCGGGCCGAGGTCGCCCAGCTCGACGCGAGGCGAGCGCCAGATGGTCTCGCGCGCCTGCATCCAGCGGCGGTTGGCGCGGATGGTGTTGATCTCGCCGTTGTGCGCCAGCAGGCGGAACGGCTGCGCCAGCCGCCACTGCGGCGTGGTGTTGGTGGAGAAGCGCTGGTGGAACACCACCGCGTCGGCAACCAGCGCGGGATGGGTGAGATCGACGAACACCTCGCGCAGGCGGCCTGGCGCCGCCATTGCCTTGTAGCCGACCACCTCGGCCGACAGCGTCACCACGTAGAACGACGGATCGTCCGCCAGCGCGGTCTCGGCTCGGCGGCGCGCGCGGAACAATGCGCGCTCGAACGCCTCGTCGCCCATACCTTCGGCGGCTTCGGCGAACAGCTGCCGCACGCGCGGACGCGCGGCGGCGGCCAGCGGGCCGCAAGCCGCTTCGTTCACTTCCACGTCGCGCCAGCCCGCCACGCGCACACCTTCCTCGACGAGGTGCCGCTCCAGCACTTTCGCCGCGGAATCATCGGAAGAATCGAGGAACACCAAGCCTGCCGCGAAACGCTCACCGAGGACCAGGCCCGCTCCGCTCGCCAACGCGCGCAGCCACGCCTGCGGCCGGCGAATCAGCACACCGCAACCGTCACCGCTCACGCCATCGGCATTCACCGCACCACGGTGCGAGAGTTTCGCCAGGGCGTCGAAGGCGGTATCGACCACCCATGCGCTGGCGCGACCGTCGATCTGCGCCACCAGGCCGAAACCGCAGCTGTCGTGCTCGAACGCCGCGTCGTACAGGGTTGTTCCACTGGACTGCTTCATCTTGCTCACTCGCTGGACGGCAGGACACGGAGGCCCGGCGACGCCTTGGCGTCGTGGCGGGCTGCGTGGATTACGGTTCGACTACAGCACACTTGTTGCGACGCGTCAAAGACTTCTATACGTCCAAATGGAATTTGGCGTTCGAAGACGTAATAGCCGCTTCGGATAGCGTGTCCGTCGCTGCGAAGGGCGACAGTCGCCATGCTTGCTGCTGGCGGATGGCTTCCCCGACAGCGCACACCGGGCTCGGCGGGTGGCACCGGCGCGAATCGCCAGGCTCACCGAAAAATGATCGCGCCGATATCGCCGCACGGATCGAGCAGGCGAAGTGCAGGCGGCCTTGTGACGTTGGACCCGACCCGATCCGGAGAACCCGCAGACGCGGCGGCATGGGGGCTGGGACGTGACTGTTGGATAGCGTGTGCGCCAGCCTCAGAGCGCCTCGCCGGGGGCGTCCACGCACGGTCGCGCCGCGTGATGGGAACGACCCGCCGGGCGGGATGAACGCACTTGCGGCAGGGCGCGCGCGGCGTCCTGGGTGCCAGCGAACGCCAGACTCACTGCCAGGCCTGGCGCGGCGTCTTCCAACTGCAGGGTGGCGCCGTGCAGCTCGGCGACCGAGCGTACCAGTGCGAGCCCTAGCCCGTTGCCTTCGGTATGACGGCTGCGGTCCAGGCGCATGAAAGGCTGCAGCACTTCGCCGCGTGACGACGCCGGAATGCCGGGGCCATCGTCGCGGACGCCCGCGGACACGACCTCGCCGACAGCCGCCAGCCAGACCGTGACGGTCGTCGCCGGCGGCGTGTGGCGAATCGCATTCTCGATCAGGTTGACGAAAACCTGCACCAGCAGCTCGCGGTCGCCGTGCACCGGCGGGGACGGACGGATGTCTGCGCGCAGGGTCCGGGACTCGGCCTCGGCGACCGGGCCGTACGCATCCACCAGTTCCTCCAGCAGCGGCGCGAGGTGCACCGGTGCGAAGCCGCTGCGCGGCTCGCCGGATTCGACCCGGGCGATGCGCAGCAGCGCCTGGAATATGTTGAGCAATTCGTCGATCTCGCCGAGCGCGCCGTCCACCGCGATCGCCAGCGCGGGATCGTTCGCGGCGGACGGGTGGCGGTGTATGCGTTCCAGCCGCTGGCGCAGCCGGGTCAACGGGGTACGCAGGTCGTGCGCGATGTCGGCGCCCAGCCGGCGCACGTCGGCCAGCAATGAGGCGATGCGGTCCAGCATCCCGTTCACGGTGAGCGCGATCATGTCGAGCTCGTCTCCACTACCGCGCAGTGGCATGCGCTCGGTCAGGTCACCCTCGCTGATCCGTCCGGCTGCGTCCGACATCGCGCCGACACGGCGCAGGAGCTGCCGTCCGATCAGCCAGCCGACCACCAGCGAACCGGCGACGATCAGCAGTAGGGCCAGTGCAAAAATGCGCACCGCCACGTCCTGCATCTGGCGGATGTAGTAGCTGTCGCGGCCGACCACCAGCCAGCCGTTGCGCGCGGTTCGCGCGGTGTAGAGCGTCAGCTGGTGCGAGCGTGGCGCCGGCAGGCGGGTGGTGGCGCGGGGCATGAAGCGTTCCACCGACCAGCCCTCGCGCAGCGGCCGGTTGTCAAGGTTGCCGGCCAGCTTGACGCCATTGGCGGCGTATAGCGCGTACCAGCGCGGGAGGCCCGCACCGAGGATGGTGCGCTCCTCGATTTCGGTGCTGAGCGCGTCCAGGCCCTGCTGGTAGGACAACAGCACCAGGTCGCGCGCGTCGGCACGCAGTTCCTCGCGCTGCTCCAGTCGCGCCTCGCGCTCGGTGCCCAGCCACAGCACCGCGGCAGTCAACACCGAGAACAGCGCGAACAGCCCGGCCAGGATCAGCGCAAGGCGAAACGCGCTGGTCTTCCTATGCCGGGCGCGGCCGGGCCTGGAGCCGATAGCCGTAGCCACGGACCGTCTCGATGAGGCTCTCGCCGCCGTTCACGCGCACCTTGCCGCGCAGCCGCGACATGTGGGTCTCGACTACGCCGGTGCGGGGCTTGAAGTGGAAATTCCAGACTTGCTCCAGCAGCATCGAGCGCGTCACCACCTTGCCGGCATGGCGCATCAGGATCTCGAACAGGCGGAATTCGGTAGGCGTGAGGTCCAGCGACTCGCCCATGCAGGTCGCCGAATGCCGGGTCAGGTCAAGCACCAGCGGGCCCCACTCCAGCGACGACGATTCGCGGCTGAGCGCGGGCCGGCGCGACAGCGCGCGCAGCCGCGCCACCAGTTCCGCCATCGCGAACGGTTTGCCGAGGTAGTCGTCGGCGCCGGCATCCAAGCCCTCGATGCGCTGGTGGGTTTCGCACAGCGCGGTGAGCATGATGATGCTGGACCGCACGTTGGCGCTGCGCACGGCACGAATGAAGCTGATTCCGTCGAGGCCAGGGAGCTTGCGATCGACGACTATGCCGTCGTAATCGCCCTGCACGGCCATCGCTACGCCCTCGCGGCCGTCGCCGACCGCGTGCGTAGCATAGCCCTCCTCCAGCAACCCGCTGTCGATCCATTCGCGGGTCTCGCGGTCGTCCTCGACGATCAGAACACGCAAGGCAGCCTCCGGCTCGAATCCGTCGGAACCAGGATCATGCCCGGCGCCGACATCAGAATCTTCTACGGTAGGCAGCGATTGTGACGGTACGGTGAACCTCGGCATTCAGCGCCCCGGACCACCGTGACGGCCGCGCAGCCGGTTCCATGCCACGCCTGGCAGCAACGGGGTCTGCTGCTCGCGCACCGCCTGCAGGGCGTCCGGATCGAGGCCGAGTGCCGAGAGCATGGTCGGCGCCACCTCGGTGGTCGACACCGGCATGTCCAGCCGCCGGCCAGGTTCGGGCAGCATGGGCCCGGACACCAGCAGGGCCACGCGGGTGTCGTCCGAGTCGAAGCCGCCGTGTTCGGCGCGCTTGGTGGCGCCAGCCTTGGCGTAGATCACGCCCGGCCGGGGAATCACGATCAGGTCCGGCGTGCGCGCGTCGTGCGCCGGCGAGGGGAAAAGCAGCGCCAGCCGGCGCCCCCACAGCACGCGCTCGATGCCCAGCCGCTTGCGGTCGGCCAGCAGGGTATGAGCTACCGTGCCGGTGGTGCGCTGGTCGTGCAGCCAGATCAGCGCGCTGCGGTCGGTGGTCAACTGGGCCGGCTCACCATCCGCCGCCGCCGCGATCACCGCGCGCAGCCAGCCGGATGGCACATGGCGGAGCTGGTCCGGGTCGATCGGTCCGTTGCCGTGCTTGGCGGTGACGATCACCAGCGTGTCGTGGTCGAGATGGCGCTTCCCCAGCGCGTCCATCAGCTGGCCGATCAGGTTGTCGACATGGGTCAACGCCGCATCCAGCGACGGCGTCGGCGTGCCGTCCGCGCTCTGGTAGCCGGCGAGCTTCTCGGCCACGTTTACACTCTGTAGGTTGAGACCGAACAAGGTGGGCACCGGCGCGCGGGCGTGTCCGTCGTGGCGGTAACCTTCCACCTCGCGGATGACCGCCTCCATCTTGCCGGTATCGTAGGTCTCGGTGCGGGCGATCGAGGCGGTGACCGCGTCGGTATCGGGGTGGCCTTCGCCGTCCACACCGATTTCCGGTGTGTAGAGGTCGCTGACACCGTTGCCGGACGGGCCTTGCACGATCGCGTATGCAGGGTGCTTGTCCGCCCACGCAGTGTAGCCGCCGGCGGCATGTACCACGTTGAACACGGTGTTCACGCGCAGATACTGCCAGGGATAGACCGGGCGGCAGCCATGCGCGGGGTCGCGCGGCAGCTTGGCCGCATCGATGCGCTGGCCGCCGGACGCATCCACCGCCGCGTTGTAGAGCACGTGTGCGCCGATGGCGTTGCAGGGGCCGGTCGGCGGCGCCAGCGAACGATCCCAGCTGCTGTCGTAGTAGACGCCGGTGACGGCGGGGGTGCCGCCGGTCAACAGGGCGAGCAGACCCGGGAACGAGTCGGCCGGCACTACCGTGTCGGCATGGGTGTACTCGATGCCACGCGCGGCCAGTGCGGCCAAGTGCGAATCGGGATGGATCTCGATGTAGGTGCGCAGGTCCAGCGCGTGTAGGCCATCGACGCTGATCAGCAGAACGTGCTTGACGGGGCCGGCCGCGGCCGGCGCGGCAAGGGCAGTGCCGCCGCACAGGCCGAGGAGGACCACGGCGGATCGGATCGCTTTCGCTAGGGACATGAAGCGGACTCGCAGGGAAGACACCCGCCGTAGCTGCCGGCGAGCGTCCGTAAGGAAGTCGGGACGGCGCCACGGCGCCGTCCCGCGGACATCAGCGCACCGGGATGTCGAAGTTGAACATCACGCTACGGCCGGCCTGGGTGAAGAACAGTGGCACGCCGTTGCCGGTGTAGCCGCCCAGGTCATTCAGCGACTTGTTGTCGGCCAGGTTGTGGACCTGCAGACTCAGCTTGGTGCCGCGCGGCAGCACCGCAGCGGTTGGCAGGGTGTAGTTCAGCGCGAGGCTGGTCAGGGTTGACGGGCTGAAGCGATAGATGCCGATCGCGTTGCCCTGCGCGTCCTGAGCAATGTCACCGAATTCGGCGCCGACGTACTTGGCGATCACCGATGCGCTCCAGGCGCCCTGGTGGTAGATGATGCCGGCGGCGCCGGTGTACCGCGGCACCATCGCCAGTTGCAGGCCGTTGGAGTTCTGCGTGGCCTTGTTGTAGCTGGCATTGCCGTACAGGCTAAAACCACCGCCGACCAGGTAGCTGGCTTCGATCTCGCCGCCACGGTACTTGGTGCCGCCGAGGTTCGAGAAAATCGTCACGCTGCCGATCTTGTGTTTAGTCACCTGGTTGGTGAAGTTGATCGCGTACAGGTCGGCGGACAAGCTGAGTCGATCGCTCTGCCATACCGTGCCGAGCTGGTAGTTGGTCGTCGACTGCGGCTGGACGTTCTGGTCAGCGACCAGCGGATTCGGCACGTAGAACAAGTTCTCGTTCGGCGCCAGGTAACCCTTGGCCGCCTGCAGGTAAGCGGTCCAACCCGACTGGATCTGGTAGTGCAGGTCGATCGCCGGCAGCAGGGTTCGCCAGCTCTGCGCATAGTTCTGCGCCGCGCCCACCTTCTGCTGCACGGGGGCCACATCGTGGCGACGGAAGTAGACATACTTCAGCCCGGGCGTGACGGTGAATGCATCCGTGACGTGCCAGGCGTACTCCAGGTAAGGCTGCATGGTGAGGAAAGTACCGTCGATGCGACGGTCGGTCGCCGCCAGCGGCGTCGCCGCGTTGTAGGCCCAGCCATTGCTGAAGTCGATCTCGGCTTGGTAGCGGTGATAGAGCTGCTTGTTCACCCACAGGCCATAGTGCAGCTCGCCGGGCCCGAAGTCCTGGCTCAGGCGCAGCATGTCACCCCAGTTACGGTACAGGTTGTACATCTTCTGGCCGGGTACGTTGTTGGCGCCGTAGATCGTGCCATTGGTGCTGCCCGCACCGGCCGGGAAGGTACCGTCACCGGCCGAACCCGCCGGACCGTTGAGGCTGCCGTAATCGTAGTTGCCGCCGTTCGGGTCCCCGCCATTCCAGCCGTGGTGATAGTACGCGTAGGTGTAGAGCTTGTTGTCCAGCGTTACGTCGCCAAGCCGGCTGTGCAGGTCGACATACTCGAAATCGGAGTTGATCGTGTCGCCGTTGTAGTTGGCGAACGCCTGGCTGTTCGGGTTGCTGGAAAAGCCGTAGTTCATGCCGAGCTGCTGCATCTGGCCCTGCATGCTGCTGGTGAACGGCGGCGTGCCGTTGTTGACTGCCACGTAGGGGTACGAGGTGGCACCGACGATCGCCGCGTTGGTGCCCGAATTCTGGTTGGTCATCGCCACCACGGTCAGCTGGGTATGTTCGCCCAGCGGCTTGACCGCCTTCATGAAGAAGTTCTTGCGGTCCATGTTGGCGCCGGTCAGGTAACCGTTGGACTTCAACTGGCGATAGTCCACGAAAGCCCTCATGTCGCCGAAGTCATGCATCGTGCCGGTATCGAAGGAGCCTCCCAGCATGCGCGTGGCGAAGCTGCCGTAGCTGCCGTAGACGTGACCGATAGCCTCGGCCGCCGGCGCGCGCGTGTCCATGCTCACGGTGCCGCCGAAGGTGGCGAAGCCCACCGTGGAGGCGTTGCCCGGACCACGGTCGACCGTGATCGAACCCAGGTCCTGCGACATGAAGTAATCGGGCGAATGATGGGTGAAATCGTTGGGATCACCAACCGGAATTCCATCCATGGTGAGGTTGAACTCGCCGTCCCTGAAGCCGCGGATGCTCATGTCGCGGCTTTCGGTCAGACCGGCGCCGTTCGGATCATGCTGGCTCACGCTGGGCGTGATGTTGATGATGTCGGCATAGGTAGCGCCCGGCGAGGTATTGTCGAGTATGTAGTTGCGGTCGATCACCGAGGTAGGCTGAATCACGTCCAGCGGCGTGGTCGCCGGAACGCGGGGAAGTGCCAGCGTCGCAGCGGTCACTGTCATCCCCGACATCTGCACGACCTTGTGCTTGCGGACGGTATCGGGCGAGAAGTCCGAACTGGCGGCGGCGCCACTCGAGCTGTTGCTGCCGGTCGCGGCGGAGGCGGCAGGCTGGGTGGCGGCCGTGGCGGCGATGGGCAGCAGTACGCAACCGATGGCCAGCGCCAACACGGTGTGGGACGGATAGCGACGACGCAACGACATGGGAAAGTCTCCGGGAGGGGCGCAAGAATTCCCGGCATGTTGATCATGCGGTATGGCGGCGGCTTTACCGTGGGCTGCCGATCCCCCCACGAAAACCTTGCGGAATCGCAAGATGGCTACCGCCTCACCGTCGCATCGGCGGTCGCCTGCCGGACGATCCCCTCTGCGGCACGCGCGCCGCCGCGCAAGTCGCTCCGACTGCCTGCGCCGCGGGCGGCTCGCCGCCGTCCGCGGGCTCGGCGATAATCGGCCGATGCCCAGCTCCCTTCGCGTCGCCAGCCTCACCGTCCTCCCTGTCCTGGCACTGAGCGCCGCACTCGCTGGTGCGCCGGCGCAGGCACGGCAGGACAAGAGCCAGGCCGAGCAGGCCGCAGCGAAGCAGAAGCTGAGCAACCTGCACCAGCAGCTGCAGGCCCTGGACAAGCGCCAGGCCGCCACCGCCGCACGCCGCGACCAGCTCAATGCCGAACTGGCGAAGGAGACCACCGCACTGGCTGCCGCCGCGCGCGCGCTGCGCGAGACCGACGCCGCGATCGCTGCCAAGCAACAGCAACTCCAGCAGTTGCAACAGCAGCGCGCCGACCTCCAGCAGAAGCTGGCCAGTCAGCGCGCCGCCATCGCCGACCTGCTGCGCGCCAGCTATGCGCTCGGCCACGGCTCCGACCTACGCCTGCTGCTGGACAACGAGGACGTGGGCCGCAGCGCGCGGGCGCTGGTCTACTCGAAATACTTCCAGCAGGACCGTCTGCAGAAGGTGCAGCAGTTGATGGCCGGGCTCGCCCAGTTGCAGACGCTGGAGCAACAGATCACCGCCGAACAAGAGGCGCTGCAGGTCCAGCGCGACCAGCGTGAAAAGCAGAGCGCACAACTGGCGCAGCAGCGTGCCGCAGCGCAGAAGCTGGCCGCCGCGGCCGACGCCACCTACCAAAACCAGGCCCAGCGGCTGGCTGCACTGAAGCAGGACGAGCAGTCGCTGAACTCGCTGGTCGCACGCCTGCAGCAGCAGATCGACCAGGCGATGCGCGAGGCCGCCGAACGAGCCGCCGCGCGCAGGCACGGCAAGTCGCCGCCCCGCGTCGCCGTGGGCGGCGCCGGCGCCAACATCCGCGGCAACCTGCCTTGGCCGGCCTCGGGCGAGGTTCACAGCTACGGCAACGGCGTCCTGATCCGCGCGCCCGGCGGCAGCGAAGTGCGTGCCGTGGCCAACGGCCGCGTGGTCTACGCGGGCTTTCTGCGCGGCTACGGCATGCTGCTGATCCTCAACCACGGCAACGGCTGGATGAGCATGTACGGCAACAACGAGGCGCTGCTGCACAATGTGGGCGACGCGGTGAAGGCGGGCCAGGCCGTGGGCACCGCCAGCGCGCCCACCGGCGTCAACACCGGCGTGTATTTCGAACTGCGCAAGAATGGCGAGCCAGTCGATCCACGCAGCTGGCTGAAGTCCCACTGATCGCGCGACGCGGCGACGTTGACGGCGGGGCGCCACCGTCGCACGCTGGCAGTATCGAGGCCGGCCGCCTGTGCGGCTTCAACCCACTTCCCCGGAGTCGTTCCATGCGGTTTCCCACCTACAGCCTGTGCGCCCTTCTGCTGGCCGCACCGTTCGTGCACGCGCAGACCGCGCCGGCGCCTGCCACCAGCGCGCACGAACCGCCCACCGACCTGCCCGCCACCCACGTGCACGCCAACGTACCGGCCAAGGACGCGGACGGCCAACCCAGCCTCGACGACATCCGCCGCTTCAGCCGCGTCTACGACATCGTGCGCCAGGCCTACGTCGAACCGGTGGGCAACAAGGAGCTGATCAAGGACGCAATCACCGGCATGCTCGCCGCACTCGACCCGCACAGCGAATACCTCGACAAGCAGGGCCTCGCCCAGCTCAACGAGGACACCACCGGCCAGTACAGCGGCCTCGGCATCGAGGTGCTGGAACAGGACGGTGGCCTGCTGATCGTCACGCCCATCGACGACACGCCCGCCTCGCGCGCCGGCATCAAACCGGGCGACAGCATCGTGAAGATCGACGGCGCGCTGGTCGACCCGCAGAACGTGGACGCGATGTTCAAGAAGCTGCGCGGCAAGCCCGGCAGCAAGATCACCCTGACCATCGTGCACAAGGGCAGCGACACGCCGGTGGACATGCACCTGGTGCGCGAGAACATCGCCATCACCAGCGTCAAGGTGCGCCAGCTCGAGCCCGGCTACGACTACATCCGCATCACGCAGTTCCAGAGCGATACCGCGCCCGACCTCGAACGCAAGCTGGAGGCGCTGGTCGCCAAGGACGGCGCGCCGAAGGGCGCGGTGCTCGACCTGCGCAACAACCCCGGCGGCCTGCTCACCGCCGCGGTGTCGGTGAGCGACGACTTCCTCGACTCCGGCACCATCGTCACCACCCGCGGCCGCCTGCCCGATTCCAACATGAGCTTCAGCGCCCACCCCGGCGACCTGCTCGACGGTGCGCCGCTGGTGGTGCTGGTGAACCACGGCACCGCCTCCGCCGCGGAGATCGTCTCCGGCGCGTTGAAGGACAACCACCGCGCCCTGCTGATGGGGCAGCGCACCTTCGGCAAGGGCGTGGTGCAGACCGTGCTGCCGCTGGATGCCGACCACGCCGTGAAGATCACCACCGCGCGCTACTACACGCCCAACGGCACGTCGATCCAGGCCGAGGGCATCAAGCCCGACATCGCGCTGGCCGACATCGACGTGCGCAAGGCCGACACGACGCCCGCACTGATCGACTCCGAAGCCGACCTGCCGCACCACCTCGCCAACCAGAACGCCAAGGCCGGTGGCAACATCGACAACGACGGCAGCGCCGCCGCCACCAGGCTCGCCACCAGCGACTACGCGCTGTCGCAGGCACTCAACGTGCTCAAGGGGTTGGCACTGGAGCGCGGCGCGGCGGCCAAGCCGTCGGCCCAATAGCGCGCGGCCTCACCAGGAACGTCACCATTCCCAGCCCGCCTCCTGCCGGCGCCGCCTTGAACGCCAGGGACATCGCGAAGATCGGCCATTTTTATGCGAACGTCGCCGGACTTCGGCTCGCGGTCGTATAACAGGATCACCTCGGGCTGGAATCGGATGCGTTCCAGCTCTCAGTCATCGCGATACCAAGCGAGCGGGCGGCACCCATCGCCATCGAGGAGCCGCCGCAGCGGCGTGAAAACAAGGCCATCAAGCTGGTTTTCCCGGTCGCCAGCCTTGTCGCAGCGCGCCAGGCGGCGCCGCTGCACGGCGGCGGACTCAAGGCCCCTCTAAGCGAGTGGCTGTTCCAGGGCTCGCGCCTCTGCGACGGCCACGACCCGCAAGGGAATGTCGTGCAGCTTCGTTAACGCGCACGCTGACGTCCCGATGCAGCCGGCAGCGTGGCCGCATCGCTGATTACAGCCGCCCGCCCTGGTCGGCGGCCAGCAGCTCGGCCGGCAGCGGCAGCAGGTCGAGGCCGCGCGCGAACAGCATCGCCTGGAAGCGTTCGCCCATCTGGTCGGGCAGCGTGAGCCGCTTCACCTCCTGGGCCAGGCGATAGCGCGCCGCCTCGTCGGCGGCCTGCGCATGGGCGCTCTCGAACGCCTGCTGCAGGCCGCTGGCAATCAGGAACTGTGCCTGCGACAGGTACGCGGCCACACCGAACCCAGCGTGGTTGCCGGCTTCGGCCAGGGCGGTGAAATCCACCGAGGCGGTGAGGTCGTTGAGACCGGGCAACCACAACGGATCGCTGTGCGCGTGATGGCGGTAGTGCGCCATCAGCGTGCCGTCGCGGCGGTCGGGCTGGTAGAACTCGCGGCGCACGTAGCCGTAGTCGACGAACAGCATCACGCCGGCCTCCAGCGTGCCGGCCACGGCCTGCAGCCAGTACGGCAGTTGCGGCAGCAGCTCGGTGCGGTAGCCATCGGCGAAGTCCTCGCCGAGGTCGCGCTCGACGTGGCGTACCGCGCCGGCCACCAGCGCGTCGGCGGGTCGATCCACGCGCATCAGCCGGCCTTCGCCGTCCAGTGCCACGTATTCCTCGTAGACCTCGCCTCCCTTCATCGCGATGCGCGTGGTAGGCAACGCGTCGATCACCTCGTTGGCGAACAGCACGCCGCGCCAGCCGCGGTCGGGCGGACCGTCCAGCCAGCGGACGCGCGCGTTGACCTCGGCCGGCAGCGCGGCGGCCAGGCGCTCGCGCTGGCGCTCGCGCAGGTCGGCGCTGGGCTCGAGGATCAGGTAGCGATGCGGCAGGCTGCCGGCTTCGGCAAGCACCTCCAGTAACGCCTGCGCGAAGGCGCCGCTGCCGCCGCCCAGTTCGAGGAAGTTTGCCTGCTCGCCCAGCGTATCCAGAACCGGCCCGACCACATTCGCCACGCAGCGCGCAAACAGTTCACCCAGCTCCGGTGCCGTGACGAAGTCGCCGGCCTCGCCGAACTTGGTCTTGCCCGCGCTGTAATAGCCCAGCCCCGGCGCATACAGGCAGCGCTCCATGAACTGCGAGAACGGCATCGGGCCGTGCGCGGCGATCAGTTCGCGCAACTGCTGCAGCAGGCGGTCGGAGTGCGCGCGCTCGTCGGCGCCGGGTTCGGGGAGGCGGGGGGACATACGATCTGCCGTCGTCTGCAAAGGCTTCAAGGATAGCCGATGCGTCCGTGCAGCCCGCGCGGACGGGAGAGGGCTCCCCACCCGGCCGTGCCCTTGAGAGGTTGCGTCGGCGGCCGGGTGGACGTCCAAGGCGCGGACGATCAGAAATCCTTCTGCAGGCTCAGGTACAGGCCGCGGCGCGGCCCGAACTGCGGTGCGCCCACGCCGATGCCGGTGCCATCGCGCAACTGGTAGCTGCGATCCAGCGCATTGATGACCGCCACCTGGGCATGCAGCTTGCCGAAACGGACGACCCGGAAGTCACGCGAGACGCTTAGGTTGAGCTGGAAATACCCTGGCATGCGGGCGCCGTTGGGCACCGCGCCGGCGCGACGCAGGCCGCTGCCGAACAGATAGTCGGCACCCAGCTTGGTGCCGTCGCCCAGTGCGTAGCTGATGCCGCCGGAAGAGGTATATTTCTGGTCGTGGTCGAGATGGATGTAGTTGTTCGCGATGTAGGCCAGGTCGGCGGGGCTGAAGTTGTACTGGCTGGTGACCACGTCCTTGCCCATCGCCTTGCTCCACGCAAAGTTGAAGTAGCCGGCCCATGGGCCGTTGTCGTAGTCGGCGGTGAACTCGGTGCCAGCCACCCGCCCGTACTTGTAGTTGAACGTGGAATAGACCAGCGCGGCGCCGAATTGGCCCTGATCCTGCAGGTCGTGCACCTCGCGGTAATAGGAGTCCAGGCCCAGCGTCCAATGGCTACCGATGTTTTGCGAAATCCCGGCATCGAAGTAGTTGGAGCGCTCGGCCAGCGGCTTGTTGTCGCCGTAGTTCTTCACCGCGTTGGTGGTGCCGGCGAAGGCCGCGATGTTCGCGGCAGTGATCATCTCGGTGGCCGGCGGCGTGAAGTAGCGCGAATAGCCGGCATGCACGGTGGTACTGCCAGTGGCCTGCCAGACCACGCCCACGCGCGGGCTGAGCTGGCTCTGGGTGGTGCCGAATGCCTTGTAGGCGTCGCCGCGCAGGCCGTAGTTCACCGTCCAGTCCTCGCCGAGGCTCCATTCGTCCTGCACGTAGGCGGACCACGTCCTGGCGACGATCGGGGCGCTGGTGAGGATGCCGAGCGGCACCGTGCTGGACTGGTTGCCGTTCGCATCGACCGGGAACACCAGCGAATTGGTCGTGGTGAGGGCGCGGTCGTCACTGTCGTACAAGCCGTAGCGCAGGGTATTGGTGTCGTTCAGCGGCGTGGAGAAATCCGCCTGCAACGTGCTGGCACGATCGGCCTGGCGGATGCTGCCGGCCACGCCGTTGAACATCAGGTCGCCGATGTTATCGGGCAGGTACAGCAGTCCGCTGTAGCGCTGACCCAGCGAAACCTGGTAATCGGTCTTGCCCGACTTGCCCTGCAGCGAGAGCACGCCGAAGCGGGTCTGCTCGTTCTGCCGTTCGTTCAAGCGGGCCGAATTGAAGCTGGTGAGGCCGAGGTAACCGAACTGCGGCGCCTGCCCAGGGTTGTTCGGGATCTGGAAGCGGTTGTTGGCGAAGCCAAACATGAAACTCAACCGCATGTCGTTGTCGATCAGGTAGGAAATATCGCCGAAGCCCTTGACCTGGTTGGTATGGTCGTGGATCGGCGTGCGACTGGCGGTGGGATTCTCGATGCCGACGTCGTTCTGCAGGTAGTTGGCGGTGAAGTAGGCGCTCCATCGGCCGCTGTTGCCCCACAGCGAAAGGTTCGGGTTGAAGGCGCCGAAAGACCCTCCGGTAAGGCCGACGCTGCCGCCGTTGCCGAGGTCGGCGCCGCTCTTGGTGGTGATATCCACCACGGCCGCGGTACGCAAGCCGTATTCCGCGGGCAGGGCGCCGTCCAGCAGGTTCATGCTCTGGATCGCGCGCGCGTCCAACGTCTGGCCAAAGCCGGAGATCGACTCGGGAATGATCACGCCGTCGATGCGGTACTGCAGGTTCGCGTGGTCGCCACGCACGTGCAGGCCGCCGTAGGAGTCCTGCACCACGCCCGGAGCCTGCAACACCACCTGGTTCAGCGGCGTGGAGGCACCCAGCGGCAACGCCTGGATGTCCTTTGCGTCGATCACGTATTGGCTGGAACCGGTGTCCGGTGACAGCGCGTTGCGCGCCTGGTCCAACACCGCGCTGACGCTGACCGCACCAAGGTCCCGCACCTTCGGCGCGCGCCGGTCGCGCGCGGCTTCCGGTTTGCTGTCACCGTCCGCCGACGGGCTGGCGTTGGCACCGCCGGTCGCAGCCGCGGCGGAAGGAGGCGCGACCTCATCGGCGTGGGCATGGGCGGGGATCACGCACAGAGCGGCGGCGAGACTCAGGGCAAGCGGGGAAAGCTTCATGGGGTCGGGTTCCGATTCCGGGTGGGCAATCCGGCGCATCCGCCGGATGATCAATGTAATGTTATATCATTACATTCAAAGCGATCGAATCGACCGGGCCACAGGTCATGGCTCCTGGTCAGCCCGTTGATCCCCGCTTCAGGCCCAGGACCTAGACTGGTCGCTCACTCCGCCCTTGCTGGCATCCCGGAGCTGCGCTACGAGCCATCCCGACACATTCGGCGGCAGCCGCCAGGTACCCGCCGTGATCGGCGGCCAGGAAGAGGCGAACCGGGTTACCCAGGCTATCCTCGACTTCGTCAGCCGCATTCCCGGCAGCAAGGTGGACGGCACCGCCGATCCGCTGGCGCAGGCGCGCCAGATCGCCAGCCGTGCCGCCCAGCGCGCCGCGCTCACCTCCGGCACGCTGGCGCTGCCGCCGGGGCCGCTGGGCTGGCTCACCGTGTTGCCGGAGCTGATGGCGATCTGGCGGATCCAGGCGCAGATGGTCAGCGACATCGCCGCCGCCTATGGCCGCCACGCCGAACTCGGCCGCGAACAGATGCTGTATTGCCTGTTTCGCCACACCGCGGCGCAGGCCTTCCGCGACCTGGTGGTGCGCATGGGCGATCGCCTGCTGTTCCGCCGCATGTCGTACACGGTGGCGGAGCGCGTGGCCAAGCAGCTCGGCGTGAAACTGAGCCGCCGTACCGTGGGCGAAGGCCTGTCGCGCTGGCTGCCAGTGATCGGCGCCTTGGGCGTGGGCGCCTACGCCTACTACGACACCGGGCAGGTCGCCGCCACCACCATCGAGTTGTTCAGCCGCGGCATCGACCATGAAGTCCATGGCGATCTCGACGAAGCGCCTCCGCCGCACAGGCGCGGCGGCGCGGCGGCCAAAGCCATTGCGCCCAAGCGCCATCCGTCCAGCGACGCATGAGTGACGCGCCGGCAGCGATCCGGCAAGCTCTCGTTATCCGAATCGCGCAGGAACCATCGCATGCCACCTCGTCACGACAGCCCCGTCGCACTGATTACCGGCGCAGGCAAGCGCGTGGGCGCGGTGATCGCGCGTATGCTACACGCGGCTGGTTACGACCTCGCCCTGCACTGCCGCCGCTCGGTGGCGGAAGCCGAGGCGCTGGCCGCCGAGCTGGAGCAGGCACGCACCGGCAGTGCCCTGGTGCTGCAGGCCGAGCTGGCCAATCCGCATACGCTACCGGCACTGGTCGATACCACGCTGGCCCGCTACGGCCGGCTGGACGCGCTGGTCAACAATGCCTCGGCGTTCCTGACCGCGGATCTCCCGGCAACGAACCCATTACAGTGGGACGAACTGTTCGCCGTGAACGTGCGTGCACCGTTCTTCCTGGCACAGGCCGCGGCCGCGGCGCTGCGCGAAAGGCGCGGCGCGATCGTCAACCTAGTGGACATCTATGCCGCGCGTCCACGCTCCGACCTGCTCGCCTATGCCAGCTCCAAGGCCGCACTGATCTCACTCACCCGGGGGCTGGCCACGGCGCTGGCTCCCGAGATACGCGTCAATGCGATAGCGCCAGGCGCCATCCTCTGGCCGGAAACGGCACTGTCCGACGAGGTGCAGACGGCTCTCATGGCAAAAACGCCGCTGGCCCGTATCGGCACGCCGGAAGAGGTGGCTAAGGCTGTGCTTTGGCTGCTGCGCGATGCGACTTACTGCACAGGCGAGACGCTGCACGTCGACGGCGGCCGGGCGGTTGCCTGAGCTTGGCATGCGGTCAGCCACTGGTTGCGCAATTCGATACACCGACGCCGGAACGCCCCGCTGTAAACGAAGCCCTCGATCAACTCGAACACCTCGGGATCGCGAACCAATGAAGTCATCGTCCGCTCGCAGCTCTGCAGGGCATCGGGGTGCATGTTACCGTTGGTAGTAGAAGTCCAAGCCGCTTCCAACGGATTGAGCAACATGTAGGCCAACCATCGCTTGCGCTTGGTGAGACGATCCTGGCCGTGCGCGTCCGGATGGATCATGGCATCGAGGAGGTCGAGGTTTTCCTCGTTGTCCAGCGCGGCCTGATCAATGGCAATCCAGGCATCCTTGATGCCGCGGTCCTGCTCCATCCGCCCCACGTTCCGGCCCGCCTTCTGCACAGAATGGGCGATGTAGAGCGTCACCAGCACGTTGCCCATGCTCACCAAGACACCCAGCCACTCTACCGACACGCTGTTTCCCCCTTTTAGCAATTCGAATACGAAAGATCAGTCGCCGAGCTTTGATCCGGCGTCCATCAGCGCCTCTGGCTTCGTCCAGATGGACCCCGCTACATTGTCGGAATGCACCGCCCAGCACTCGGCCAGGGATCGGCCATCTCCCGGAATGATGGCCTGCGGCGCGATGTCGGCCAGCGGCTTCAGCACGAAGGCGTGCCGCAGCTCCTTGCGCGGGATCTGCAGGTGGCCGGGACCATCGATCACCTGCTCGTCGTACAGCACGATGTCCACGTCCAGCGTGCGGTCCGAGTAGCGCGGCACGTCGCGCCGGCGGCCGTGGCGGTCCTCCAGCGCATGCAGCCAGTCGTTGAGTGCCTCGGGGCCGAGTTCGGTATCCAGTCCCACCGCGAGGTTGACGAAATCCGCGCCCTCGAAGCCCACCGAGTGGCTGCGATAGGCTGGCGACACCTCGATCGCGCCGAAGCGCGCGCGCAGCTCGTCCAGCGCGGCGCGCAGGTAGCGGTGCGGTTCGAGGTTGGAACCAAGGCTGAGGTAAGCGCGTGCCATCAGGATGCCGCAGGCTGCAAAGAGCGCGATTCTGCCCGGCTGCCGTCCTGCTGCGCCAGTCCGGCCTGCATGTCGTGGCCGCTGGGCTGCTGGTAGAGGCGCAGGCCGAACTCCGGCAGCAGCGCGAACAGATGGTCGAAGATGTCCGCCTGGATGGTCTCGTACTCGGCCCATGCCACCGTGTCGGTAAAGCAGTACAGCTCGAGCGGGATGCCCTGCGGCCCGCTGGCCAGCTGGCGCACCATGCAGGTCAGACCGCGATGAATGTGCGGATGCGTATCCAGGTACGTCTGCACGTAGGCGCGGAAGGTACCGAGATTGGTGAGCCGGCGACGATTGGCCGCCACTCCTGCGGCCTCGCCCAGCGCCCGGTTCCAGTCTTCCACCTCCCGCTGCTTCGCCGGCAGGTAGCCGCCCAGCAGGCGCAGTGTCGCCAGCCGGTCCAGCGCCGCGTCGTCGAGGAAACCCACGCTGCCCGCGTCGATGGTGAGCACCCGCTTGATGCGGCGGCCGCCGGTCTCCTGCATGCCGCGCCAGTTCTTGTAGGAGTCGGAGATCAGCCGCCAGCTGGGGATGGTGGTGATCGTCTTGTCCCAGTTGCGTACCTTCACCGTATGCAGGGCAATGTCGATCACTTCGCCGTCGGCATGGAGCTGGGGCATCTCGATCCAGTCGCCTACGCGCAGCATGTCGTTGGAGGACAGCTGCACGCCCGCCACGAAGCCGAGGATGGTGTCCTTGAACACCAGCATCAGCACGGCCGACATGGCACCGAGGCCGGACAGCAGAAGGCCAATCCGCTGCCCGGTGAGCGCGGTGACGACGACGAGCCCCGCCACCACGAATAGCACGATCTTCGCCAGCTGCACCACGCCCTTGATCGAGCGTTCGCGGCCACGCGGCGTCTCCCGGTAGATGTCCTCCAGCGCCGACAGCGCACTGCTTATCGCCATCGCCACGAACAGCACCAGCAACGCCCTGCTGATGCTGGCGACCAGGTTCTCCACGTCGCCCGGCACGCCCGGCACCAGCGCGATGCCGTACTGCACCACCAGCGTCGGCGCCATCCGCGCAAGCCAGGCGAAGCTTTGCCTCCTGCACAGCGCGTCATCCCATTGCCACTCCGTGCGCGCGGCCACGCCCTGTACCGCACGCAGCAGGACGCTGCGCACCAGCACGCCGACCAGCCACGCCAGCAGCAGCAGGGCCAGCAGGCCCATCGCGGTACGCATGCCGGGCAGATCCAGTAGTTGTTGCAGGGAAGCCATTCGCTTCGCTCCTCGGGGTCGGACCGGCGCGCGCGGCACGCCGGCAGGCCGGATAACCTTCGCCGCAAGCAGGGCAAAACCCCGCGGAAGACGCTAGGGCCGCGTGCCGCGTTCGATGCGTACGCCCACCGCCTTCGCACCACGCACCGCGCCAGGCTTGGACAGCTTCAGGCGCACCCAACGCACGCCGAACTCCTCGCGGATGATCGCGGCGCAGCGCTCGGCCAGGGTTTCCACCAGGCCAAAGCTGGAGGCGCCCACGTAGTCGATCAGCCGCTTGGACACGTCCTTGTAGTTCAGGGTGTGCGCGATGTCGTCGCTGGCGGCCGGCGCGGTGTTGTCGAACGCCATCTCGATATCGAAGGCCAGCGTTTGGCGCACGCGGCGCTCCCAGTCGTAGATGCCGATCACGGCGTCGATGCGCAAATCCTCGATGAAGACGATGTCCATGGCAGCACGTTCGTTGGAACAGGGGCCTTACAGGGTCGGTGACCGCAGGCGCAGATGCAAGCCGGTGCATTTCACGCCGAGCGCGCGCAAGCCGGCGTGCGACGCGCTAGAGGTGGATCCCCACCCCTCGACAGGATCCGCCATGAGTACCCCCGCCAACGTGACGGCCGCCATCGCCAGCACCCCCTACACCGTTCGCCTGGAGGACGACCATGGCCACCAGTGGCTGGGCGACGAGCCGACCGAGCTGCACGGCGCCGACGCCGGACCGGATCCGCATCGCCTGCTGCTCTCCAGCCTCGGTGCCTGCACCTCGATCACGCTGAAGATGTATGCCGAACGCAAGGGGCGGCCGCTGGAAGGCGTCGAAGTGGCGCTGGATTTCAATTCCTAAGGCGTGCCCGCGGCCGGCACCAACCTGATCCGGCGGCGTATCGCCCTGTACGGCCAGCTGGACGGGCAGCAACGCGAACGCCTGCTGCAGATCGCCAACGCCTGCCCGATCCACAAGGTACCGAGCGGCGAGATCCGCATCGATACGGCCTTGGAATAGGCACGTTGCGGCAGCAGAGATGCGATCATGGCGCATGACCGCCTTCGCCACGCTCCCGCTCAAGCCCGCCCTGCTCGCCAGCCTCGAAACCCTCGGCTATGCGGAGATGACGCCGGTGCAAGCGCAAAGCCTGCCGCCAATGCTGGCAGGCCGCGACGTGATCGCGCAGGCGCAGACCGGCAGTGGCAAGACCGCCGCGTTCGGCCTCGCGCTGCTGCAGGCCCTGCAGCCGGAAACCATCCGCCTGCAGGCGCTGGTGCTGTGCCCCACGCGCGAACTCGCCGACCAGGTGAGCAAGTCCCTGCGCAAGCTCGCCGCCAACATCCCCAACGTGAAGCTGCTGACGCTGTGCGGCGGCATGCCGCTGGGCCCGCAACTCGCGTCCCTGCAGCACGATCCGCACATCGTGGTCGGCACGCCAGGCCGCGTGCAGGAGCACCTCAAGCGCGGCAGCCTGCACGGCGGCGGCATCCAGATGCTGGTGCTGGACGAGGCCGACCGCATGCTGGACATGGGTTTCAGCGAGGCGATCGACGACATCGTCGGGCGCATCGCGAAGCACCACCAGACGCTGCTGTTTTCAGCCACCTACGCCGACGGGATCCGCGAGGCGAGCAAACGCCTGCAGCGCGAGCCGGTGGCGGTGACGGTGGAGGCGCCCCGCGAGGAAACCACGATCGAGCAGCGTTTTCACGAGGTGGACCCGGCGCAAAAGCTGGACGCCCTCGCGCAGTTGCTCGGCAAGGGCACGCTCAGCGCCGAGCGGGCGCAACACGCGCTGGTGTTCTGCAATATGCGCAAGGACGTGGACGCGGTGGCGCAGGAACTCGACCGCCGCGGCTTCTCCGCGCTCGCCCTGCACGGCGACATGGAACAGCGCGACCGCGACGAGGTACTGGTGCAATTCGCCAACCGCAGCTGCTGCATCCTGGTGGCCACCGACGTGGCCGCACGTGGCCTGGATATCGCGGCACTGCCGCTGGTGGTGAGCTACGACATCGCGCACGATCCGGACACGCACACGCACCGCATTGGCCGTACCGGCCGCGCTGGCGAGAGCGGCCTCGCGATCACCCTGGTCACGCCGCGCGAACGGCCCAAGGCACAGAACATCGAGGCGCAGCTCGGCCAACCGCTGCCGTGGCACCCACTGCGCGTATCGCCGCCACGCGGCAAGCAACTCAACCTCGCGCCGATGAAGACCCTGGTGATCGACGCCGGCCGCCAGGACAAGCTGCGCCCCGGCGACATCCTCGGCGCGCTCACCGGCGACGCCGGGCTGGCCGCAAAGGACATCGGCAAGATCGACGTATTCGCCACCCGTGCCTACGTGGCGATCAGCCGCGCCTTGGCGAACAAGGCGCTGGACCGGTTGCGCGCGGGGCGCATCAAGGGGCGGAATTTTCGCGTGCGGGCGCTCGGTTGAGCTTTGTTCCATTTCCCTGTTGGGATGCGGGCTTGCTCTTTTTGCTTTCGCAAGCCACAAAGCGGTTTCGGTCGCCTGCCGGCGGCCGAGTTTGCAGCGATGGTGACTTGCCCAGGCTCAACCGTGCGCCTGGCGCTGCAGTAAACGCGCCGCACCGCGCCCCGCCAGCAATCCGCTGGCAAGACATGCAGTCAGCAGATACCCCCCGGTAGGCGCCTCCCAGTCCAGCATCTCCCCGGCGCAGAATGTACCCGGCCGCGCCTTCAGCATCAGGTGTTCGTCCAGCGCTTCCAGGCGCACGCCACCCGCGGTGCTGATTGCCTCGTCCAGTGGACGCGGCGCGCGCAGCGTCAGCGGCAGCGCCTTGATCCGTGCCGCGAGCGCGGACGGATCCGCAAGCACCGCCTTGTCGGCGCCCTCGAACACCAGCGCGCATTTCGCCGTGTCGAGATGCGCACGACGGCGTAGCCAGTCGCCGAGACTGTGCTTGCCGCGCGGCGCGGCGAGGCGTTCGGCCAGCACCGCCGGCGCGATGCCCGGCACCAGGTCGAGTTGCAGTTGCGCCTCGCCGTCCCGGGCGATCCGCTCGCGCAGATCCGCGCCGATCGCATAAACCAAGCTGCCCTCGATGCCGTAGTCGCTTATCACGCATTCGCCCTGGCGCGATCGGTGGACCTCGTGCCGATCGACCCAGTGCGCCTTCACTGCCTTCAACGGTACGCCGGCGAAGCGGCTGCGCAGGTGCTCGCTCCATGCAACCTCGAACCCGCAGTTGGCGCTCTGCAACGGCGCAACGTCGATACCGGCGGCACGCAGTGGCGCCGCCCAAGCGCCATCGGAACCCAGCTTCGGCCAGCTCGCGCCGCCCAGCGCCAGCACGGTCGCGGCGGGGGTGACGGTGCGTTCGCCTTCCGGCGTGGCGAAGCGCAATACGCCATCATCGCGCCAGCCCAGCCAACGGTGGTGCACGTGGAAGACCACGCCCGCGGCGCGCAGCCGGTGCAGCCAGCGACGCAGCAGGGGCGCGGCCTTCATGTCGGCGGGGAATACCCGGCCCGAACTGCCCACGAAGGTTTCCACGCCCAGGCCGCGCGCCCAGTCGCGCAGTGCATCGGCATCGAAGGCACGCAGCCAGTTCGCGACTTCCTCCTGCCGCTCGCCGTAACGCCCAACGAAGCGTTCGAACGACTCGCCATGGGTGAGGTTAAGTCCGCCCTTGCCGGCGAGCAGGAACTTCCTGCCCACCGAGCCCATGGCGTCGTAGAGGTCAACGGCGATGCCTGCGGCGCAAGCCGCCTCGGCCGCCATCAGGCCGGCCGGGCCACCGCCGATAATCGCCACGTGCGCAGAAGTGCTCGTCATCATCCGCCCATGGTCGCACGCCGCATGGACACCGACGCCAACGATTCCCACCCCCGGGGCGGCGCGACATCGCGTCAGCGATGGCCCACAGCATGGCCGCGGGGATCATGCGCAAAAATAAAGGCCCAGCCGGCGCCGGCTGGGCCAAGTGGAGTCAGCGTGCGGTGCGTTCTCCTTGCCCCGCACGAAGGGCCTCAGTGCAGGATCACGTGCGTGATCGCACAGGAATTGGTGTCGTTCGACCAGCTTGCCTGCTCGGTGAACGTGCCCGTACCCATCACCACGTTCGCCGCGCCGCCCGGCTGACCCGCCGCGATCCAGGCGCACTCGTCGGAGTTCTCCGCGCCGGTGGAGGGGTTGGTCCAGCCGCCTGCCGGATAAGTATCCGACATCATCTCGTGCCACTCGTGGCCCAGTGTCATCGTCCAGCCGTCTAGGTAACCGGCGGAGCCGGAGTTCACGAAGTTCACGCCGCAGCTCGTACCCAGGTCCATGTTGTACGGCTGGTTGCTATAGGCGATGTCGCCGTACGACGAGGTCGTGTAGTTGTGCCACGCGCAATAGCCCTGGGTCGGGCTCTGGTAGTTGTCCGGGTCGGAACCGTGTGGCGACATGATGATGTAGTACGTGTAGCGGTTCGAGCCCTGCGCCGTGTTGCCGAAGTGCGCCGCCGCCTTGATCGCCTCGTTCGCCAGGTCGGTCGCGGTCGGTGCGCTGGGTGCGGCCGAGTTGTCGTACCAGGAGCCCGCGTACACGCCGCCGGTCTGGTACGGCACGAAGTTCGCGGTCGATGGGCAGCTGGTGGCGCCCCTCGCAACGCCTGCACCATCGCACCACTGGGTCAGGTCGGCCGACCACAGCTCGTTACCGGTACCGATGCCCTTGAACATCTCCTCCGCTACCGCCGCGGCGCCGTAGGAGTCGTTGGAGAACACATCGTCACCCTTGGCATTGAGGGTCTGCGTGCCCCAGCCGCTGCCGTAGTACACGACGTAGACCTTTACATGGTTGTCCATCACGCCCACACCACTGGTGCCACCGCCATAGGCGAGCGTGTTCGAGGCTTTGCGCCTGGCGGTATGCCCAGCCTCGTATCTGTGGATCAACTCCAGTACTGGGAGGGTGGGTATCGCACCATGGCGATAGGCGTGCCCGCTGGCAGGTGCGTAAGGGTTTAATTCCGACGAATTGCCATTGGCGGACTGGGCCAGCAGCGAGCTCGAGCCAAGGCCGAGCAGGATGGATGCTGCGATGGCTTTCAACACGATTGACTTCATGTGCACTCCCCAAGTGGTGGGTTTGGTTGCGCGACATGCGCCCGCACGCCGCGGATTGCACGTCCCATGTCGAACATCCGGGGCATAAAGCAGGAATCCGCACCTCGGACGAAAACGGCGCGCATCCCTGCGCGCCGTGTCTTTCCTCAGAACGTCAGGCTCCAGCTGTTGAGCGTGCCGGTATCGCCGCTGTACCAGGGATCGTTGTCGATCACCTGCAGCTGCCAGGTGCCTGCGGCCGCATTCGCGGAGGCATCCACCGTGTAGGTGGTGTTGATGTTGCCGTCATTGTTGTAGTCCGGCGACTGCAGGGTGTACGAGGTACCGTCGGGCGCGATCAGATCGATCTCCAGGTCGCCCGACCAGTTATGGGTGATGTTGACGTTCACCTTCAAGGTGGACGGCGCATTGCCGGAGACTCCGCTCACCACGATGCCGTCCTGGATGGTGGCGTTATCGCCGATCGTCACCGGTGTATCGGTGCTGCTGAAGGTACCGCCACCGCCGCCGCTGCTTGCGACAGTCACCGAGGCGGTCGTGCTGCTCTTTGCGCCGGTGCTGTCGGTCACGGTCTCGGTCACGTTGTAGGTACCCGCCGCCGCATAGGTGTGAGTCGGGCTCGCCGCGGTCGAGGTGCCACCGTCACCGAAAGTCCACGCGTACGAGCTGATCGTTCCACCCGTGTCGGTCGACGCATCCGTGAAGTTCACCGTCAGCCCGCTCACTGTGTCGGTGAAGTTTGCCACCGGCGTGCTACCGCCGCCGCCGCCGCCACCGCCGCTGCTGCTTCCGTTGACGATCGGGTGCGAGATTGCGCAGGAATTGGTGTCGTTAGACCAGCTCGCCTGCTCGGTGAACGTGCCCGTGCCCATCGCCACGTTCGCTGCACCGCCCGGCTGGCCCGCCGCGATCCAGGCGCACTCGTCGGAGTTCTCTGAACCGCTGCTGGTGTTCGTCCAGCCACCTGCCGGGTAGGTGTCCGACATCATCTCGTGCCATTCGTGGCCCAGCGTCATCGTCCAGCCGTCCAGGTTACCTGCCGAGCCCGAGTTCACGAAGTCCACGCCGCAACTCGAGCCCATGTCCATGTTGTACGGCTGGTTGCTGTAGGCGATGTCGCCGTACGACGAGGTCGTGTAGTTGTGCCATGCGCAGTAGCCCTGGGTCGGACTCTGGTAGTTGTCCGGGTCCGTGCCATGCGGCGACATGATGATGTAGTAGGTGTAGCGGTTCGAGCCTTGCGCCGTGTTGCCGAAGTGCGCCGCTGCCTTGATCGCCTCGTTCGCCAGGTCGGTCGCGGTCGGTGCGCTGGGCGCCGCTGCCGAGTTGTCATACCAGGAGCCCGCGTACACGCCGCCGGTCTGGTACGGCACGAAGTTCGCGTTCGACGGGCAACTGGTGGCGCCCGACGCCACGTTCGGACCGTCACACCACTGCGTCAGATCCGCCGACCACAGCTCGTTACCGGTACCGATGCCCTTGAACATCTCTTCCGCCACCGCTGCGGCGCCGTAGGAGTCGCCGCTGAACACGTCGTCACCGTTGGCGTTGGTGGTTTGCGTCCCCCACTGGCTGCCGTAGTAAACGATGTAGACCTTCACATGGCCGTCCATCACGCCCACGCCGTCGATGCCACCGTTGTAGGTCAGCGTGTTCGAGCTGGTTGCCGTGGTCGCCGTCGACGCATGCGTGTCGCGGTAGTGCTTCATCTTCTGGTGCACTTCGCGCGTCGGTATCGCGCCGTGGCGATAGCTGTGGCCGTAGGCAGGCGCATACGGATTGAGCTCCGACGGCTTGCCACCATTGTTGTGCGCCAGCGCCGGCCCTGCCGCCAGTCCGATCAGGACCGACGCAACCAGCGTCTTCAAAACGATCTGCTTCATGCTAGCTCCCCGAATGGTGCTGTTGAGTGTCCGGGTACCTGGCCCCCGCTCAGGCATCGGAATGAGATTGGTCGCACGTCCCATGTCGAACATCCGGAGGCGCTAAGCAGGATTCACGCCTCTAGCTACAAACGGCACGCATCCTGCGCGCCACATCGCTCGTCAAAACCAGTAATTCATGCCGTCGAGCACCCGGCCTCATTGCCGTACCAGACGTGCACATGCGAAACGGGAACCAACTCGTCGCTACGGCTGGCGACCACGGCAAGCTGGCTACGCGATTGAAGGGTAGGGTTGGTGCTATCCGGCCTCACGGGGAAATCCGTGCTCTGGTCGGCATGCCTCCCGGACGAGGCGCGCACGTCATCCACCCGGGTCAGCGCACCCCGATACGTCCCATCGGCCACCCCGTTCGAGCCGGCACGCGCCGATATAGCGACCCTAAACCGGACAGCAGTGGCATCCGAGACACTTGGAGGAACTTCAGGTCGCACGGACGATTCCCCAGTTTTAGGCGCGAGCGAGGCTTACGCGGCCTCGTGGCCCCGTGGCAAAGACGAATGCCGCATACGCATGCGGCGACGGTTTCTACTTGCCAGACGATTCCCGAGCGTCCATCTGCAGCGACCGTTCCCCTGGGAGAATCCCTCTCACGGCCTGCCCTGGACTTTGCTCGACGACCCCCGCCCCCACGGTTGCCGCTCGGAACCTGTCGCCACACTCCCCGTGACGAACTCTTGAAACCTACGCAATGGAATTCGCACGCGTCAAGACATGGAAATGGAAACCTCCAGCAATAATGCATTTTTCATTCATGTTTCCTTCATATTGCATTTCAACGAAGGCACCCTGGCGCAAGGACGCAATATGTTGCGCATCACCAAGAAACCGGGATCAATGCCATCCCGACTGGTGTCGACCCGGCAGACGGCGGCTTCGGAGCTGCACAGGATCCGCCCGAAGGCGACGCTTTCCCTCGAAATCGAAAGTTCTTGAAATTGGCGCGCCGCGGAGAATGTTCCGGGGACTTAAATCGAGGCAGGCGTTTCAGGCGAATGAATCGACCAAGGCATCCAGCCGCGGATGAGTCAGGGACGACGAAGACCCCGCCGGCCTAGGGAGTCGAATCGGAGCGTGTCGCGCCGCGACCGGCAGGCAGCCACTCAGGCGATCGTGCCGAGCGAGGGGGACGTCCGGCGGCCATGAGCCCTGATCTCAACCGCTGCGACGGTCGGGTTGCACGATAGGCGCCTCGTGCTATCGGTGAGGCCGTGACTACCCCATCCCCCGCCACCCTCGAGCGTGCGTACCGCGTGCGGCTGCGGCGGCTGCACCGGCGACGGCAGCTTCAGCCGCCCCACCGTGAGCAGCAACCTGTGCGGCGCGACGAATGCATCGCGCGCAGGGTGAGCCACGGCGATCCCGGCATGCTTCAATCCGCCGCCTTCTTCGGCAGCAGCCAGCGCACCGCCAGGATGCCCAACTCATAGAGCAGGCACATCGGTATCGCCAGCAGGACCATCGAAGTGATATCCGGCGGCGTGATCAGCGCGGCGACCGCAAAGGCGGCCACGATGGCGTAACGCCGCACGTTGCGCAGCTTGGCGATATCCACGATCCCCACCGCGGCAAGGATCACCACCGCCACCGGAACCTCGAAGCACAACCCGAAAGCGAAGAACATCAGCATCACGAAATCGAGGTAGTGCGTGATGTCGGTCATCATCTCCACGCCCGCGGGGGTCACCGCAGTAAGGAAGCGGAATGCTGCCGGCAACACCAGGAAGTACGCGAACGCGCAGCCGCAATAGAACAGCAGCAGGGAAGCGACCAGCAGCGGCCGCGCCAGACGCTTCTCGTGCTTGTACAAACCGGGGCTGATGAAGGCCCAGAGCTGGTAGAGGATCACCGGCATGCTGATGAACAGCGCGGCATAAAACGCGAGCTTCAGCGGCGTGATGAAGGGGCTGGCAACCTCGGTGGCGATCAGGTGCGCACCCTGCGGCAGCCGCGCCACCAGCGGCGCGGCCAGTTCCGAATACAACCGGTTGGCGAACGGCACCAGCGCGACCAGCACGAGCAGCACGCAGGCGACCGCCTTGAGCAGGCGCGAACGCAGCTCGATCAGGTGCGAAAACAAGCCCTGCTGCAGGTCGTCGCCAAGGTCATCGGGCTCAGTGGTCGCCACGCGTCGACTCCTCCGCGTCCCCGGTCGCCGGCGGGTCCGCCAGCGGCAGCGACGGCTGCGCTTCGGGCCGGATTTCCGCGGCGGCTGCCGCCGATGCGCCCGCGGACTTCAGCGCCTCCGCAGCGTCCTTCATAGGCTCGCGCACCTGCTGCAGGCTTTCCTTGAACTCGTCCTGCGCCGCCTCGGCACGCGCGGCGGCTTCGCGGGCCGCACGCCGGATCTCCTCCACCTCGAGTTCGCGCTCCACTTCGGCGCGCACACTGTCCCAGCCGCTGCGCACGCGGCGCAGCAAGGCTCCCGCCGTGCGGGCCGCGCCGGGCAGCTTCTCCGGGCCAAGCACGATCAACGCGATCAGCGCGAGCAGCAGCAGCTTGCCGAAGCTGATCTCGATCATCACCCAGACACCGAGCCGTGCTTACTTCGACTCGTGCGAGTCGCGCTGATCCTGCGTGCTGGCGCTCGCCGACGAAGCCGGCGGATCGGCACGCAGTTGCTCCTTCGCCTGCGACAAATCTCTCGGCTTCTCGTCCTCGTCGCCGTGCATGGCCTTCTTGAAGCCGCGCACGGCGTTGCCGAGATCCGAGCCGACGTTGCCGAGCTTCTTGGTACCGAAGATCAGCAGCACGATGACCAAGAGCAGGAGCCAGTGCCAAATGCTGTCAAAACCCATGATGTTCCTCGCGGCGCCCCGGGACGGAAACGGCTCCGCCCACGAACCGCCGATTTTCGCACAGGGCGGTTACCTCGAAGTGTACTCTTCCAGCGCGTCGCGGAACTTCACCACGGACGGTGGCACGTTGCTCACGCCGCCCTCGAAGATGCGCCGCGGCGTGATGCCGGGACCGTACACAGCTGCATTGGCGTCGTAGTCGATCTTGAGCACTGAGCCGTCCAGCGCCACGCCAGCGAAAAGCCCGCGCGAGCGCGAGTAGGAATAGATCTCCGCCTTCAGCTGCTGGTCGGTGGCCGCCGCGGCGGTACGCCCCACCGGGCCGGCCGCGGCGCTGGCGTCGGCGCCGATGGTGAACTTGCCGTTGACGATGGAGTCCACGCCGCGCTGGGTACGGAACACCAGGATCACGTCGGTGGACGACACCCCGATCTGGAAGCCCACGCTGCCACCGCCGAAGGAGATGAAGCTCGGGTTGGACCAGGTGCCGTCCGGACGCTTCACCGAAATCAGCCCCTCGCCGCGGCGGCCGCCGAACACGAAGCCAACCTTCAGCACGTCGGGAATCACCGCGATCGCCTTCGCGTCCCGGAGCAGATCGCTGGGGATGGCCTTGTCCGGCGCCTGCTCGATCTCGTTGAGCACGCGCACCGCGTTCTGAGCACGCATCTCCGGCGTGCTGTCGTCGGCATGGGCGGCCATCGTTGGCAGCATAAGCGCCGCGCCGAGCAGCAGGAATCGATACAGAGATGTCTTCTTCAACATGGGCAGCTCCGTCGTTGAGTGGGGGCCATAGGATGGGGAATGGCAGTTATGGCAGACTCGCGGCAGTCTCTCCGCCAGCACCACGATGCCTAGCCACGACCACTATACCGGCCCCGCAGGCCACCACGATCCCGCCGCCACGGCATCCGTTCAGACAGGGGTATTGCTGGTGAACCTCGGCACGCCCGCCGCGCCCACGGCGAGAGCGCTGCGCCCCTGGCTCGCCGAATTCCTGTCCGACCGTCGCGTGATCGACTACCCGCGCTGGCTGTGGTGGCCGATCCTGCATGGCGTGATCCTGCGCGTGCGTCCGCGACGCTCCGCTCACGCCTATGCGCGCATCTGGGACGAGCAAGGCTCGCCGCTCCGCTGGCGCAGCGAGTCGCTGACGAAATTGCTGCAGGCCGAACTCGGTCCGGGAGTGCGCGCGGCACTGGCGATGCGCTACGGCGAGCCGACCGTGGCAGAGGTCATCGCGCAGCTGCAGCGCGTCGGCGTGCGCCGCCTGCTGGTGTTGCCGCTGTATCCCCAGTACTCCGCCACCTCCACCGGCTCGGTGATCGACGCCGTAGCCGACGCGATGAAGGTGTTGCGCTGGCCGCCGGAGCTGCGCATCGTCAACGACTATCACGACGAACCGGGCCACATCGATGCGCTGGCCACCAGCATCGAAAGCTGGTGGGACAGGCATGGCCGTGGCGACAAGCTGCTGCTTTCCTTCCATGGCATACCTGAGCGCTACGTGCGCCTCGGCGATCCGTACGCCGACCAGTGCCGCGCCACCGCGCGCCTGCTGCGCGAGCGGCTGCGGCTGGACGAATCGCAACTGGTGCTGAGCTTCCAGTCGCGGGTCGGTCGCGAACGCTGGCTGGAACCCTATACCGACGCCACCGTGCGCCGCCTGGCCGGCGATGGCGTGAAGCGGCTGGACGTGGCCTGCCCCGGCTTTGCGGTGGATTGCCTGGAAACGCTGGAAGAAATCGCACTGCAGAACCGTGAGTTCTTCATCGCCGCCGGCGGCGAGGACCTGCGCTACATCCCGGCGCTCAATGACGGCCCCGAACAGGTGCGCAGCCTAGCCACGCTGGCACGCCGCCAGCTGAGTGGCTGGCCCGGCTTCGACACGTGAGCGGTCCACGCATACGGCACCTCTCGCTGCCACAACTTACGCTCGCCGCGCTGGAATGGGGCGAGCCGGACGCCCCGCCGCTGCTCGCGCTGCACGGCTGGCTGGACAACGCCGCCAGTTTCGCCACGCTGGCCCCGCTGCTCGCTCGGCAGAGCCGAGTGATCGCGCTGGACCTGCCCGGGCACGGCCACTCAAACCACCTGCCGGCCGGCGCCAATTATCACCCCATCGAACAGGCACGCACCGTGCTGGCCGCGCTCGATACGCTGGAACTGCCGCGCTGCCGCATGCTGGGCCATTCGCTGGGCGCCGGCATTGCGTCGCTGGTCGCGGCGGCCGCGCCAGCGCGCATCGAGCACCTGCATCTGATCGAAGGGCTGGGCCCGCTGGGCGACGATGGCACGCACACGCTGCAGCGCTATCGCGATGCGCTGGCCGCGCCGCCGGCCAGCGGCAAGACGCTGCGCGTTTTCCGCAGCATCGACCAAGCTGCCAGTGCCCGGGCCATCGCCAGCGGCCTCCCCGCCGAGCTCGCGCGCCCGATCATCGAACGCGGTCTGTGCAAAACCGATGGCGGCTGGCAATGGCGCAGCGACCCCCGCCTCGTACGCCCCACCGCGGTGCGGTTGGCCGAAACGCAGATCCGCGCCCTGCTGGCAGGCATCGAAGCACCGACCTCCCTGCTGCTTTCGCAACCCGCCACGCCCTACCTGCCCACGCCGCAGATGCAGGCACGTGCCACCTGCGTGCCTCGCATCACCGTCGAGCACCTGGCCGGTGGCCACCACCTGCAGCTCGAGCATCCGCAGGCGGTGGCGCAATGGATGCTGCGCCACGCAGCGGGCTGACCTTGCCGCGCCGGCAGGTCAGCCGGAAATCGCCAGCCGCTCCGAGCGGTACATCTGCACCGTGACGCCGATCGCGACCGCTGCCGCCGACAGCGTGCCAGCGAGGCACAGCCCAAGCTGCGCGGCGCCGACGCCGTCGCCGCGCAGCTGCCGCATGATGCCGAGGTTCTGGCCCAGCAGTGGCACCGCATACATCCAGGCCCGCGCCTTGATCGGCAGGAAGGCCAGCAAGGCGCTCGGGATCAGCGGCACCATCATCAGCAGCGAAACGTAGGTCTGCGCCTCACGGTAGCTCTTGGCGAACGCCGCGACCAGGGTCTGCAGCGAAGCCAGCAGCAGCACCAGCGGCAGCATCAGCAAGAGGACGATGCCAGCGAAGCGCCAGCCCAGGTCCAGCTCCATGCCCAGCTTCTCGGCAGGAATCAGGTGCCCCACCACCGCGAATGCGAGCAGGGTGATCGCGAGGCTGGCCAGCGAGAACAGGCAGATCGCCGCGAGCTTGCCGAACAGGATCTTCCATCGCGCCACCGGGTTGGCGAACAGCGGCTCCAGCGACTGCCGCTCGCGCTCGCCGGCGGTGAGGTCGATGGCGAGGTACATGCCGCCCATGAAGAGGGTGATCACGAAGAAGTACGGCAGGATCGCAAACAGCAGTGCCGCGCGCGACTGCGGAGTAGCCTGATCTCGCTTGGCCACCTGCACCGGCCAGGCCGTACCCGGCGACAGGCCGCGCGCCACCAGCCGCATCGCGCCCTGCTGCCGGGCGTAGGCCTCCACCAGCTTCTGCACGCGCTCCACCGCGCTGCTGGTGTCTTGCCGCGAGGAGTCGTAGAACATCTCCACCTGCACCGGCTCGCCCTGGCGCCAGGCCTTGCCGTAGCCGGCGCCGATGCGCAGCACCACGTCGGCATCCTGCTTGCGCACTGCCGTGCCGGGGTCGGCCACCGGCGCGTCAGGCACGATGCCTCCTTCCTCCAGCGCATCGAGCAGATGGGGTGCATACTGCGCGCCGATTACCGGTACGTGCAATGGCTTGTCGGCCTTGTCTAACTGCTGGTTGATCTGCACGTTGACCAGCATGACGAACAGCAGCGGCCCCAGCAGCGGACCGGTAAAGAATGCGCTTAGCAAGGTGCGGCGGTCACGCAGGTTTTCGCGTACTTCCTTGAGGAACACGGTGAACGCGGCGCTGCGGCGAAGGTTTTTCGTGATGACGGCGTTCATGCGGCAAGTCCCTCGTCGGTTCCGATGACTTTCACGAACGCCTCCTCCAGGTTGGCCTCGCCGGTTTGCACGCGCAGCGCGTCGGGTGTTGCGTCGGCCACCACGCGGCCGTGTGCGATCACCACGATGCGGTCACACAGCGCCGCCACCTCCTGCATGATGTGGCTGGAGAACAGCACGCAGCGACCCTCCGCCTTCAACTGTTGCATGAAGCGCCGCAGGCCACGCGTAGCCATCACGTCGAGTCCGTTGGTGGGCTCGTCCAGGATCACGTTGCGCGGATCGTGGATCAGCGCGCGGGCGATGGCGGTCTTCACGCGCTGGCCCTGCGAGAAACCTTCGGTCCGGCGATCGAGGATGTCGCGCATCTCCAGCGCATCGACCAGCGCGTCGTGCCGGGCCCACAGCATGGCTTCGTCGAGGCCATGCAGGCGCGCGAAGTATTCGATGTTCTCGCGCGCGGTGAGCCGCTTGTATAGGCCGCGCGCGTCCGGCAGTACCCCCAGCGCACGACGGACGCTGAGCGGATCGGTGGCGGCATCCACGCCATCCACCAGCACTTGGCCGCAGTCGGGTTTCATCAAGGTGTAGAGCATGCGCAGCGTGGTGGTCTTACCTGCCCCGTTGGGACCGAGCAGGCCGGTGATTTCGCCGTCGCGCGCGCTGAAACCGACGCCGTCCACCGCCTTCACTGCGCCGAAGGCCTTATGCAGGTTCCTGACTTCGATCACGGCAGGCCACTCCAGTTGAGGCACATCCCATGGCCGACTACGCACATCGACAACATGGCCAGCAGCACCAGCACAATCACGGCGAGCACGTGCGGCGGCGCGGGCGCGGCCGCCGCAAGCAGCACGGCTGCCCATGGCATCGGCTTTGCCAGCAGGTAAGGCCTGTTCATGGCGTGGCTCCGTTGAAGTCGATGAAGAAGGGCGTGTCGTGGAGGCGGTCGAGGCAGCTCGCATCCATGGTTTTCGGGTCGAGCTTTTCGACGAAGTGCTGCACCAGTTGCGGCCCGCATCCTGCCGATAGCACGCCGTGGCCCTGGCCCTTGAACACCAGCACCCGCGCGTCCGGCAGGTATTTCGCCACTTCCTCGGCATAGCGCGGGGGCGTGACCGGATCGTACTGGCCGGCCAGCAAAAGCACGGGCTTGTCGATCTTCAGCGGCTGACGGAAGTCCGCGGGACGGGTACCCTTCGGCCATGCGGAACAGATCGCCTTGTAAGCGTCGATCATGTGCGTGCCGAGCAGGGTACCGGCGTCCTGCGGGCGCGCGGTAAGCAGGTCGGCGTCCTCGCTGCAGATCACCGAATAGGACATGCCACTGCCGGCAAGGTCGGCCATGTCCACGGTGAGCAGCTTCGCCTGCCCGAGCAACGGTCCGACGTCGCCATGCGCAGCCGCGTCGATGGACAGCGGCAGCAGGGCGGCCGTGACCGGCGAATAGGCGAACATCCGCACCACGCCGACCAGCGAATCTTCGCTGAGCACGCGCTGCACCGTGCGGTAGCTTTGCGGGTCGCGGAAGCTGACCGGATGCGGGTTCGCGCGCAACGCATCGCGCAGCTGGATCAAGGTCTGGTACGGATTGCCGAAGCGCTGCTTGCAGGCCGCATCGGCGTCGCAACGCGCGAACTGGGCTTTCAGCGCATCATCGAGGTTCTGCGCGAAGTCCTCGCCCAGTACGACGTCGTTCGGCACCGTGCTGTCCAGCACGATGCTGCGTACCGCGTCGGGGTAGCGCATCGCGTATTGCTGTGCCACGCGCGTGCCGTAGGAGACGCCGACCAGGTCGAACTGCGGCACGCCCAGCGCCTTACGTACGTCGTCCAGGTCCTGCACCGCGTCGGTGGTGGTGTAGTAGCGCGGATCAGCATGCGACTGCACCTGCTTCAGGCAGTCGGCGGCCGCGGCGCGCAGCTTGGCCGGGTCGAAGCCGGTGTCATCGTCCGCCGAGGCCTTACCCCCGGCCTTGCAGTCCAGCGCATTCGACCCACCAACACCGCGCTGGTCGACCAGCAGGATGTCGCGATGGGCGCGCAGCGGCGCCAGCATGGCGCCGATCTGGCCGGCATACTCAGTGGCCGCCTGCCCCGGGCCGCCGGCGAGGAAGGCGAGCATGTCCGGCCTGGCCACCTGCGCGCCGGAACGCAGTACCGCGAGCTTCAACGGGATCTTGCGGCCCTGCGGATCGGCGCGGTTCTCCGGCACGGTCAACGAGCCGCACCACGCCGCCGTGCTCAGGCCGCTATTCGGCTGGCCAAGTTCGCAGGCGGTGAGCGTTAGCCTACCCAGCCGCCAGGTGCGCGCAGGCGCGGGCTTCACACGGACCGGTGCGGAGGCCCCGCTTCGCGCCGGCGCCGTTGGCTGGTGACGAGGCGACGGCCGCCCTGCGAGGGTCGCTGCGATGACCGCTGCGGTCAGCGCAACGATCATGCCCATGCGCTTCCTCCGTTTCATGCTCATGCATCGCCTCCTGGTTCGAAGATGGATTCGATCGGACGTCCAAACAACTTGGCGATCTTGAAGGCCAGCGGCAGGCTGGGGTCGTACTTGCCGGTCTCGATGGCGTTAATCGTCTGCCGCGACACCTCGAGCCGCTCGGCGAGGTCTGCCTGTGACCAACCCTGCCTGCTACGCAGTTCGCGCACGTGGTTGTTCATGCGTTGCGCCAGCCACTCACGTCGCGTTCCCCGACCTGCGTCGATGAAGGATCGTCATCAGCACGGCGCCGACCGCCAGCGATGTCGTGAGGCCGATGAGCAGACCGCGCTGCCAGTCGCTCAACACGTGCCAGCCCAGCAGCAGAATCAACCCGAATACCGCAGCGGCGATACCTATCTGCCAGCGACGCGACAAGCCATCGTCGCAGGCCGCGATCCAATCGCCGCCGTAACGCCGAGCCGCCCAACCGCGGCCCAGCGCATGCAGCACCACCATCATCGGCCAGACGCCGAGGAGCACCGAGCCATCCAGTCGGATCACTTTGGCAGCCACCAGGAAGCCGCCGACCAGGCACAGCGTACCCACCACCGTGCCAGCGAGGGCCAGGCCGATCAGGTTCGTGCGCTGCTCCAGTTCATAGCTGCCCATCACCAGCCGGAACATCGCGCGGGTTACCAGCAGCACCGGCGCGACCGGCAACAGGGCCAGTGCGGCACGCGCCCACATGCTCTGCATATGCCCAACCATTGGCCAGACCAGCAGCATGATCAGGATGCAGGCCAGCATCGGCGGCCAGAACTCGCGCGCATAGCGACGCTGGTTTGCGTTCATCGACATGAGTGCCTTCTCCCGATTGTAAAGCAAACTTTACATTGGAGGCTAAAACCGGAGCCCCTGGAATGTCAAGTACACTTGACAAACGGACTAACCGATACGGGTAAAGCCACGTCAAAGTTGTGACGGTAGGTCATTTTTCGACGCTACAGGGCAGCTAACGCGTCCCGTAGGCACCTCCAGCGGCCATTTGGCGGGACTTTGACCATGTAATAACGAGTGTCTCGACCGACGGGTGCACAGGTGCTGTCGACGCTATCGACAATGTACTATATTCATGTAAATTATAGTTTTAAGATGCAAATCAACAAAAATACATTCAATATGACCCGTAAGTAGCGCCGTAATTGCAATCCATTGGTCGTCGAACATCTGACGCCAAGTCGAAAAGTCCGCATCATCGCCGGTTGCAACGAGACCTGGAGCACGTCTTGGCCTGTTAGTTGCTTGGCGCTGCCTCGAACGGCTCGCCGCGTCGCCTGATGGACGGCTAATGCGCGGATTCGCGAAGGAACACCAGCAAGCCGTGCTCGCTTACATCACTGTCCCGGAAGTCCAAAGGAAAGATCATGAAAAAGACTTTGCTCTCCGCTGCCCTCGTCGCCACTCTTGGCGCGTTGTCCTTCTTGCCGGCGGCGTCCGCAGCAACCGCTCCTACGAACACTGGCACCATCCAATTCAACGGCAAGGTGTTGGCAGATACCTGCACGGTAAGCATCAACGGTTCGGGCACCACCGTGACGCTGACGCCGGTGATGGCCACCAGCCTGGCTACTGCAGGCGCGACTGCTGGTGCGACTCCCTTCACCCTGGACCTGACCAACTGCGACACGAATGCCGCTCAGGCGACGTTGAGTTTTGCGAGCGGTTCGCACAACGCCACCGACGGCAACCTCACGAATACCGGTACTGCCGGCAACGTCGAGGTTGAATTGCTCTCGGGCAGCACCCCCATCAATGTCACCACGGCAAACGGGGGGCCTGTCGTTCAGCTTAGTAACGGCGCAGGTAGCACGAGTATGACCGCGGAGTACTACGCCACGGGTGCAGCGACACCGGGCCTGGTCAGCACCAGCGCCAGCGTTACCTTCACCTATCAGTAAGCAATACCGCGTGCCGTGGCGGCCCAGGGGTCGCTGCGGCACGCCACCGCGCGCCCTGGGGCGTCCCGTCCGGCGGGGATATTTCCGATGAAAAATTTCCTCTGCACCTTCGGCGGCGCTTTGGCAGTGCTGGTCGTCGGCATCGGCATGGCGCGCGCCAGCGTGGTGGTCGGTGGCACTCGGGTGGTACTGCCTGCCCAGCAGGGAGAGGTTACCGTGCGCCTGTCCAACGAAGGCAACCATCCGGCGCTGGTCGAGGCATGGATCGACAGCGGCAACCTGAATTCGACGCCAGACACCGCACATTCGCCCTTTCTGATCACGCCGCCGCTGTTCCGCATGGAGCCGCAGAAGGACCAGAGCCTGCGAATCATTTACACCCAAGGCGCCCAGCCGCTGCCGACCGACCGCGAATCGCTGTTTTGGCTAAACGTGTTGGAAATTCCGCCCAAGCCCAGCGGGCCACAAACCGCCAGCCGCAACTACCTGCAGTTCGCGATACGCTCCCGGCTGAAGCTGTTCTATCGCCCGGGCAGCCTGCCCGGTGAAGCCATCACGGCACCCGACAAGCTGGTTTTCAAGGCTAGTCAGGGGGCGCCTGCGGCATTGATCGTTCACAATCCCACGCCGTACTACATCACCATCAGCAAGCTTGCGCTCGGCACCGATGGGAAGCAGGTTGACGGCGCCCGCGGCATGGTGGCGCCCTTCGGTGAGCTGCGCCTTCCACTCAGCCGCATGGCGCAGCCGCCCGCGGCCGGCACCCCGCTCGGCTTCACCACCATTGACGACTACGGCGCGGCAGACGCGCACAAGGGCACCGTGGCGCAATGACGCGGCTGCGCGACAGGCTCGGGCAGCTGACCGGGCGCCGCGTGGCGCTTGGGATGGCGTGTGGCTTGGCCGCGAGCGCCGCCATGGGCTGCCCGCGCACCGCCTGGGCCGATGGCGAGGCCGCATCAGCCGGCGCAAGCGCGGAAGGTAGCTTCGCCAACTTCGACCGCAGCATGCTGGCCGGCGCCGGACATGGGACAGCGGACCTTTCGCGGTTCGAGCATGGTAACCCCGTGCTGCCAGGGATCTACAACCTCGACATCTACCTAAATAAGCATTGGGTGGGTCGCATGGACGTGCGCTTTGCCGCGCCCGCTGCCAATACCAACGCGGTTCCCTGCGTCGACAGCCGCTTGCTCGACCGCATGGGCGTCGCTCCCGCCAAGACCGCCACCGCGGCAGCAGCGGCCGCAAAATTGGCATCGTCAGCCTGCATCGGCTTGGGCGACCTCATCCCGGGCGCCACGTTGACGGTCGACATGTCCAGTCTGCGCGTCAACGCCAGCATACCGCAGGCCTTCATGAACCAACGGCCGCGGGGGTGGGTGAACCCCGCTTCGTGGGACGCCGGCGTAACGTCGTTCCTTCTCAACTACAACATCAACAGTTACCGGACTACGACCAGCGGGCGATACCTGGACAGCGCGTACCTCGGTCTGCGTGCCGGCTTCAACCTCGGCTTGTGGCAATTCCGCCAGGACAGTACCGCCTCGCAGGAATCGGGTACGAACCAGACCAGTCGGCGCCACTGGCACAACATCGACGCGTACGTGCAGCGGGCGCTTCCCGGGATACGCGCCGTACTGAGCCTGGGCGATAGCTACACCGACGGCGCGGTTTTCGACAGTTACGGTCTGCGCGGCGCGCAACTGGCCACCGACGACCGAATGCTTCCCCAGTCACTGCGCGGCTATGCACCCGTGGTGCATGGCATCGCCTACACCAACGCCAAGGTCACGGTCACCCAGAACGGCGTGCAGATCTACCAGACGACGGTCGCGCCCGGTCCGTTCGTGATCAATGATCTTTACCCCACCGGCTACGGCGGTGATCTGGCGGTGAACGTGACGGAGGCCGATGGTCGCAAGCATAGTTTCACCGTGCCCTACGCTTCGTTGGCGCAACTGATGCGCCCTGGCGTCACCCGTTTCGACATCGCCGTCGGCCAACTGCGCGACAGCTTTCCTCAGAGCCGTCCCGACGTAATCCAGGCCTCGTTGCAGCATGGCTTCAGCAACCGCATCAGCGGCTATGCCGGAGTGCAGGGTTCGGCGGGATACGGCGCGGCGCTGGTCGGCGCTGCACTCAACACACCATACGGGGCGCTGGCGCTGGACATCACGCAGGCCCATGCCAGCATACCGCGCTATGGAAGTTACAACGGACAAAGCTACCGAGTCAGCTACAACAGGGTCCTTCCCGAAAGCGGTACCTCGCTGACCGTGGCTGCCGACCGCTACTCCACCAGCGGCTTCCTGAGCCTGAGTGACGCTGAAACCGCGCGCGATTTCGCCCGGCAAGGCATGAATGCCCTTCAGTATCAGCCCGCGAGCGTACTGACGATCGATGGGTTACCCGTCCAGAGCCTGCTCACGCCTGCCCAGCTTGCTGCACTGACCGGAACGGTCTACAACAGTGGTGGTCTTTACACCGCGCGCGGCCTGCTGCAACAGCGCAACCGCTTCACTCTGACGCTCAACCAGCGCTTGGGAAGCGACGGTGGCTCGCTGTACGCCAACGCCTCGGTCAGCGACTACTGGAACCATCCCGGCAATGACACACAGTTTCAAGTCGGCTACGACAACCACCTCGGGCGACTGGCTTACAGCATCTCCGCCAGCCGCGGACGCATCGCCCTGGGCGGCTACGACAATCAGGTGTCCCTCAACGCCAGCCTGCCGCTGGGTGACACGGCACACGCTCCGAGTATCTCCTTCAACCTTGGCCACGATAGCAACAGCGGCAACCAAGCGGAGAGCACCCTCAATGGCGCGCTTGGCGAATGGAACCAGTTCAACTATGGCGCCACGGCCTCGCACACCGGCAACGGCACCGGCAATGCCTACGACGTGAACGTCGGCTACAACAGCCGCTATGCCGTATTTGACGCCAGTGCCGGCGGCGGCCGTGGCTACTCGCAGGCATCCGTCGGTGCCAGCGGTGCGGTGGTCGCCCATCCCGGCGGCATCACTTTCGGTCAGCCGACCGGTGACACCGTCGCCATCGTGCACATGCCCGGCGCTACGGGCGCCCACATCCTCAATGCCCCCGGCCTGAGCGTGGACCGCCACGGCTATGCGCTGGTGCCTTACTTGACGCCCTACCAGCGCGATACCATCGAGGTCGACCCGCAAGGCCTGCCGCTGGGCGTGCAGTTGGCAGCCACCAGCGCCGACGTCGCGCCCTATGCCGGTGCGACAGTGATGGTGAACTTCAAGAGTACGTCAGGTCGGGCCGTGATCGTACGCATCCGCCTTGCGGACGGCCAGCCCCCTCCTTTCGGCGCGCAGGTGTTCGACGCAAAATACCGGCCGCTCGGCGTGGTCGGCCAGGGCGGCCTGTCACTGCTGCGGGGCGTTGGGGCCAACGGGAAGCTCAGCGTCCAGTGGGACGATGACCGCGGCGCGGCGCATACCTGCGGATTCACCTATGCTTTGCCGGCAATCGGTCGATCTTCTGCGGCGTATCAGCAGATGCAGGCGACATGCGCTCACGAAAGCGCCGCGTCGCCGTCACAGAAGGAAAACCGCACATGACCTGTCACGCTGCGATACACCTGTGGCGGCCAACCATGAAGATCATCCAGGCGCTGCAGCTGCTGGCAATCCTGCTGCTGTTCGCGATCGTGCGACCCGCCATGGCCGCCCAGTCGCCAGCCTGTGTCCCTTCGGCGTCCACCGCAAGCATCACGCTGCCCGCAACCGGCATTTCCCCCGGGCAGAGCAATGGTCTGATCGGTTCACCCGGGACGGCAACGATCACGTTCAATTGCTCGACACCGTTTCTAAACGACACGAACTTTGAAGACGACTTCGCCCTGATGACCGGCAATCTTGCGTCGATGGATACGATGACGGTCCCGCCCGGTGGCTCCGGCGGCATCATGTTCACCACCAACTTGCCGGGCATCGAAGTTCAACTCACCGCCGCCCAAGTGCAAGCCAGCGGTGGCAACAATGGCCCGAATGGCGGGCCCGGCTGGAACATGGGAGCCATCGACTGCATCAGCTTCACCCAGACCTCCCGCAACTGGTACTGCACCCCCGCTAATACGTTGACCGTGGCGTTCACAGCGCAACTCGTCAAGACTGGCTCGGTCACTCCCGGTCTCGGCACAGTGAACAGTATCAACCTACTCAACTTCTTCGATCAGGACACCTATACCCTCTACACGTGCATTAAAAAAAAGTGCTCTGTCTCCAGCCCGCAGACCGACTCACCAACGAATATTGGCACCCTCACCCTCAACGCGGTGACGGTCTCCGTGACCGCGTGCTCGGTTGCGATCGACCCAACTGTGGTGACCTTGCCGACAATAGCGACCGCCGCGCTCACCGGTACCGGTGCGACGACCGGCAAGCAACCGTTTAGCGTGCAACTTAACTGCCCCGCGGGCGCCAACCTCTCCATTACGCTTGCCACGTCAAACCCTCAGGCCGGGGTCACGGGCGTGATTGCACCGACCACGGGCAGCGGCTATGCGCAGAACGTGGGGGTACAGTTGCTCAGGTCCGACGGCACGACTCCCGTGCCTTTCGGCACAGCCATCTCGGAAGGCACGACGACTGGCGGCATCATCAGCCTGCCGTTTTACGCTCAGTACTTCCAGACCGGTACATCGGCGAGTGCTGGAAATGTGACCGCGACGGCCACCTACACGCTTACTTACCAGTAGCTTTACCCGCTTCACGGCCTCGCGATGCGAACGATCGACCCACCCCGTGAGCCGCCCCAAGGACTACCTCCGGCTATCCGTCAATCGTAGGTGTTCACGATTACGCCCGTTGCCGGCCTGCCTTTGGGTCCGAAAGTCGCGTAGCTGTTGAAGTAGGCCAGCAGGCGATCGTTGGCGATCGCGGTGGCACTGAGGCTGACGACGCTGCGGGAGTAGCTCCGACCGACGTCGGCTGCATCGTGCCCGCAGGTGCGGTGGATCGGCGCTTGGCCGATCGACGCAGCGGTCGACTGGGATGTGTTGATGACGCAGGTGGGCTCCAGTACGGCACCGCTGAAATTGATACGTCCGCCCTCAGCCCATGCGCCCTGGGCCACCAGCGCCATCAGCAAACCGAAGAACCAGCGGTCTCGACCGAGCATCACGCCTCTCCCGACACGCAGGGGTTTACGTGCCTTGGAATAGCTGTCGGCGCCTTTGGAGGGAACTTAACGGCGAGCGGAGGCCCAGTCCGTCAAACTGTGATTGTCGTCACTATTTGTCCACCGGGTAACTTCTTGGGGCCGAGGCAGGACGACACACGTGCCACCGGCAAAGAGGATATCGGCATCACAACAGCCTTCTGAAGAGCGCTGCGGCCGATCCTCATACCACCCGACGGAATGCCAGACCCTGATGCAAAGGCTCGGCGAGCCAATGATCGGCCAGCAGGAATGCGAACAATGCCATGAGGTAGATGATCGAGTACCTGAACACGCGCATCGCGAAGAACTCGTCCGGCGGATTCAATAGCCGAATGGCGTAATAGAGAAACCCAACGCCAAGCACTGCCGCCCCCCCCAGGTACAGCCAGCCGCAGTGCCCGGTGATCGCCGGCAGCAGGCTGACCACTACCAGCAGCACGGTATAGAACAGCACCTGCCAGCGCGTATACGCCACGCCGTGGGTCACCGGCAGCATCGGCACACCGGCGCGCGCATAGTCCTCCCGGCGGAAGATCGCTAGTGCCCAGAAATGCGGCGGCGTCCACACAAAGATGATCAGGCAAAGCTGCAGCGCGAACGGGTGCAGCGCGCCGGTCACCGCGGTCCAGCCCAGCACCGGGGGGATCGCCCCGGCAAGGCCGCCGATCACAATGTTTTGCGGCGTGGCCCGCTTCAGGTAGGCGGTGTAGACCAGCGCGTAGCCGATCAGGCCGCCAAAGGTAAGCCAGGCGGTGAGCCCGTTCACCTCCAATGCCAACACCAGCATCGAGGCAATACCGATGACGATGGCGAACACCAGCACCTGCCACGGCTGCAGATGCCCGGTGGCCAGCGGACGCCGTGCGGTGCGCGCCATCAGCTTGTCAATGCGCTGGTCGATCAGGTGGTTGAACGCCGCCGCCGAAGCGGAGGCCAACCAGATGCCCAGCGTGCCCCATACCAGTGCGCGCCACGGCGGGATGCCCGGCACCGCGAGGAACATGCCGATCACGGCGCAGAACACCAACAACGCAACCACGCGCGGCTTGGTCAGCTGCAGGTATTCGCCCAGCACGCTCATGCCGCCGCCCCTGCCGCGCCCAGCCTACGTTGCGTGCGCGCCAGCGCAGCCACCAAGGTGAACAGCAGCAGCGCCGCCATGCCGTTGTGCGCGGTCGCCACCGGCAAGGGCAGGCCGAAATGCACGTTGCTGATACCCAGCAGCACCTGGCAGACCAGGGCCACGGCCACCGCAATGCCGAACGGGCGCAGGCCGCACCGCACCAGTCGGTGGGACAGCCAGCCGAGATAGCAGAACACCACGAGGGCGCCGATGCGGTGCGTCATCTGGATCGCGGTGCGTGCGGCCCCGTCGAGGATGCCACCCTCGTAGTCCACCCCGACGCCACGCCACAGGATAAAGCCCTGGTGGAAATCGGCGACAGGCCACCACTGGCCCGAACACTTGGGAAAGGCCGCATCGCCGAAGCCACAGGCCAGCGCGGCATAGTTCGAGGACGTCCAGCCGCCCAGCGCGATCTGGCAGGCCAGCAGCACGATGCCGACGACCACCAGGCGGCGCAGCCCCACCAAGGCGTCGTCGGCCGCCCCCACGCCAGCCAGACGCAGCGCCGCGTAACCGAGCAGCGCGAACGTGGTCATGCCACCTAGCAGGTGCCCGGTGACCACGATGGGCTTCAGGAGCAGGGTCACGGTCCACATGCCCAGCATGGCCTGGAAGATGATCACCGCCAACGCCAGCACGACGATCCGATTGGCGCCGTCGCTGCGCAATCGCCAAGCGCCCTGCATCGGCAACAGGATCGCCATGACGGACAGCGCCGACGAAACCACGTGTTCGCCGCGCATGTACATCGTCACGCCGACCGCCGCGCACAGGGCGCCAACGATCACTTTCACGCGCGTTCTGTAGTCGCGCCACGCAGCGATCAGCGCCATCGCCAGCACCAGCATGCCCAGCGTGCCGGCCAGCATGCGATGCACCTGCTCACGCCAGGCCTTGGGTGCCTCGTAAGGCCGATCGGGAAATTCAGCGTCGGCCTTCGCCACCGCCGCTGCATGGTGCGGCCAGGTCGCCTGCCCGTAGCAGGTGGGCCAGTCCGGGCAGGACAGCCCGGCGTTGGATAGGCGCACGAAGGCGCCGAACATCACCAGCCCGAATGCAAACACGGTGGCCAGCAGCGCCAACCAGCGCAGGATTCTTCGCACTCGAAACGACATTACTTGATGACCCTCTTCAGATCCCGGAGCAGCCCGGAGGCATCGAAACCGGCAGGATAGCTCGCCAGTGCCGTGCCATCGGATTCCACCAGCAGCGCGCCCACGCTATCGGCCTGCCGCGGGCGCCACTGTGCCAGCTTTCCGTCCGCGTCCTGGCCGACCTGCCAATAGTTCGCCATGCCGGCGCGCCGCCGCGGGTCGGCTGGCGGCGTGCCCACGTACAGCAGGCGCAAGCGCGACTGGTTGCCATTGAGCATCACGCGGCTCTTGGCCATCGCGGTCAGCCCCGCGTAGCAGCGCGCGGCGCAGTCCGGCCCAGGCAACGCGACCAGGGTGAGCCGCGGCCTGCTGTCGCGCCACGCCCACAGGCCACCATCGGCCATGCGCACCGGCAGCTGCTCATGCGCGAAATTGCGCTGTGGCGTGATCGGCAGGCCGTTGCCTTTCGCTGCAGGTTGCCAACCGGCCAGCACGAGCACCATCGCCACCACGAACGGCGCGGCAAACACCGAGGCGACCAGCAGCAGTTTCAGGCGGCTCTTGCGCTGCATGGCGGGGTCGACAGCTTTCATCGTCAGTCCAAGATCAGGAACGGCGCGAACCGGGCTTGCGGTTCAGCACCAGCAGGATCACCACCACGGCGATGGCGAAGGAAAACCACTGGAACGCGTAGGCTCGATGCCGCGCCGGCGGCATGTCACCGAAATCCAGCACGTGCTCGCGCACGTAGATCGAGGACGGGTCGGCATCCAGCGCCAGCACACGCGGGTAGAGCTTTTGGCCGAGGTCGGCGGACACCTGGCCGAGATCGAGGTAGATGGTTTTCTTCGGCCACGCCGTCTGGCGCGCCAGCGCGTTGCCGCCCATCTCGAAGCCGTGTCCTGGCGGGGGCTCGTAGAGGCCACGCAAGCCCTGCTCGCCATCCGGCAACGGCGGCAACTGCGGTGTCTGGTCGGTGCCGTCGCCGGGCAGGAAGCCAAGATCGACCAGCAACAGGCGATCCCCGCCCTGGGGCCGGAACGGGACATAGACCTCTACCCCACCGCGGTCATCGTGTTTCGGGTTGTCCAGCAGGTAGATACGTCCGGATACGTAGCGACCCTGCACCATCACGCGCGGATAGGCGTCCTGCGGCGGGTGCAGCGCCACGGGAATAAAATCCTGCGGAGTCGCGACGGCGGCCGCGGCATAGCGTCGCAGCAGATCGTCCTTGTAGGCGGCGCGATGCAGCTGCCAGAAGCCCAAACGCACGAAAAGCACGGCGGCGCAGGCTGTTAGCAGGATCGCCCACCAGGGCGGCCGACGGAATCCGCCTAGCACGATGCGTGCACCCCGGTCGCTATACTCAAGACAACAAAATCAACCGGATCGATCACGTGGGCCCCATCTACAAATACGCGGTGGTGGTGGTGCTGCTGGTGGTGATTTTCAGCCTCGGCCAGGCGCTCTACTACATGATGACCGACAAGGACAACGACAAACGCATGGCCTGGGCATTGACCCGCCGCATCGGGCTGTCGCTGCTGCTGATCGGCATGGTCGCATTCGGCATCTGGATGGGCTGGCTGCAACCGCATGGCGTCGGCCAGTGATTGTAGCCTCCCTGGATCTGAATGTTCCCCCTGGATACGAAGAAGCCCGCCGGTTGGCGGGCTTCTCGTTGTTTCCGGGAGCTCGGCTCGAAGCGCCGCCTCCTTGAAGAGTCCGGCCAAGGATGGCCGGTTCTTGGTCTTGGCTCTCCGCGACAGGACGTCGCGTAAAGTCAAAGTATGTAGACGAACAGGAACAGGCACAGCCACACCACGTCGACGAAGTGCCAGTACCACGCCACCGCCTCGAAGCCGAAGTGGTGGTCCTTATTGAAATGCCCTTTCAGCACGCGGAACCAGATCACCGCCAGCATGATGGTGCCCAGCGTCACGTGTAGACCGTGGAATCCGGTGAGCATGAAGAAGGTGGAGCCGTACACGCCACTGTGCAGGGTGAGGTTCAGCTCCTTGTAGGCCTCCATGTACTCGTGCGCCTGGCAGTACAGGAAGGTCGCACCCAGCAGCACGGTGAGGCCGAGGAACACCAGGATCTTGCCGCGATGGCCCGCGCGCAGCGCGTGGTGCGCGATGGTCACGGTGACACTGGAGGTGAGCAGAATCAGCGTGTTCAGCAGCGGCAGGCCCCATGGCACCACGGTGCTGAAGGCGCCACCCACATGCATCGGCCCATTGCCGCCCTCGGCACCCCACGAAGCACTGTAGTTGTCGTAGAGGAACCGGTGGGTGAGCACGCCATGGCCAGCCCCGCCGAGCCACGGAATCGAGAAGTTGCGGATGTAGAACAACGCGCCGAAGAACGCGCCGAAGAACATCACTTCCGAGAAGATGAACCACATCATGCCCATGCGGAACGAGGTGTCCACCTGGGGGTTGTACATGCCTGCCAGCGATTCCTTGATCACCGAATGGAACCAGCCGAAGAACATGCCGATGATGCCGATCGCGCCGACCGTGATTACCGTCTTGCCAAAACCGGACTCACCGGGCTCCGCATTGAGCCAGTGCGCCGCGCCGAACACGGTGAGGAACATCACCACCGCGGCCACGATGGGCCACTGGCTCTTGCTCGGAACGTAGTAGGTGTCGTGCTGCTGGGACATGCTGAGACTCCGTGGAGTTTCCCCGTGGGCGAAGGATGCCGTGACCGCCTTACCAAACGGCGACGGCAACCACCGCGACTACTTCATCAACAGAATTTGCGCGAATGACAACAGGTAGAACCCACCGACCACGACGGCCAGCACCCTCAAGGTCCGACGTACACCAAGGCGCCGCCTCCGTTCGAATTCCTCATCCGCATGCAGACTGGCCATGCTTGCGCTCCCGTACCGATCAATCGTTCACGTGGCCGTGCGCGAGCTCCTCGTCGTGCACCACCGGAGGGACTTCGAAGGTGTGGTGCGGCGCCGGCGAAGGCACCGTCCACTCCAGGCCCTTGGCGCTTTCCCACACGCGGTCGGCGGCCTTCTTCTTCGAGAAGAACACGCAATGCACGATCACGCCGAGGAAGATCAGCTGCGACGCGCCGAACAGGAAGCCGCCGATCGAACTGATCATGTTGAAGTTGGCGAACGCCACGTTGTAGTCAGGGATGCGCCGCGGCATGCCGGCCAGCCCCAGGAAGTGCTGCGGGAAGAACAGCACGTTGACGAACACCACGCTGCACCAGAAGTGCACCTTGCCCCAGAACTCGCTGTACATGTGTCCGGTCCACTTCGGCAGCCAGTAGTACGTGGCTGCCATGATCGCGAACGCCGCGCCGGTCACCAGCACGTAGTGGAAGTGCGCGACCACGAAGTAGGTGTCGTGGTACTGGAAGTCCGCCGGCACCAGCGCCAGCATCAGGCCGGAGAAGCCGCCGATGGTGAACAGGATGATGAAGGCGATCGCGAACAGCATCGGCGTCTCGAACGTCATCGAGCCGCCCCACATCGTGGCCACCCAGTTGAACACCTTCACGCCGGTCGGCACCGCGATCAGCATCGTCGCGTACATGAAGAAGATGTCCGCGCCCAGCGGCAGACCCACCGCGAACATGTGGTGCGCCCACACGATGAACGACAGGAAGGCGATGCTGGCGATCGCATACACCATCGCCTTGTAGCCAAAGATCGGCTTGCGCGCGAAGGTCGGCACGATCTCCGAGATGATCCCGAACGCCGGCAGGATCATGATGTAGACCTCGGGGTGGCCGAAGAACCAGAACACGTGCTGGTACAGCACGGGGTCGCCGCCGCCGTGCGGATTGAAGAAGCTGGTGCCGAAGTACTTGTCGGTGAGCAGCATGGTCACCGCGCCAGCCAGCACCGGCATCACCGCGATCAGCAGGAACGCCGTGATCAGCCAACTCCACACGAACACCGGCATCTTCAGCAGGTCCATGCCGGGTGCGCGCATGTTGAGGATGGTGGCGATGATGTTGATCGCGCCCATGATCGAGCTGATGCCCATCAGGTGTATCGCGAACACCACGTAGGCCAGCGAATCGCTCTGCAGCGACAGCGGCGGATACATCGTCCAGCCGCCTGCCGGGCCACCACCCGGCAGGAACAGCGTGGACAGCAATAGCGTGAAGGCGAACGGCAGGATCCAGAACGAGAGGTTGTTCATGCGCGGCAGCGCCATGTCCGGCGCGCCGATCATCAGCGGGATCATCCAGTTACCGAGGCCGACGAAGGCCGGCATGATCGCGCCGAAGATCATCACCAGCGCATGCATGGTGGTCATCTCGTTGAAGAACGCCGGCTGCACCAGCTGGAGGCCCGGCTTGAACAGCTCGGCGCGTATCACCATCGCGAAGCTGCCGCCGACGAAGAACATCGTCAGCGAGAAGATCAGGTAGAGCGTGCCGATGTCCTTGTGGTTGGTGGACATCACCCAGCGCTGGAAGAACCCCTGCGGTGCGTGGTGGTGGTCGTGGTGATCGTGGGTGGCTTCGTGGGCCATGGCCTTGCACCTCTGCCTCAAGTCTGACGATGGCGCGGCCGGATGTGGCCGCTCCCGGAAATCCGTGGTTGCCGCGCGAGGCGGCGCCGGTTCAGCCGTTGCCGCCCTGTACCGAAGCCACCGCGACAGGCGCCGCGGCGCTGGAGGCTGCGGCCGGTGGCGCGGCGGGTGCCGGCGCGGACGCCTGCTCCTGCTTCGCCAGCCACTTCGCGAAGTCCGCACGCGAAACGGCCTTTACCACGATCGGCATGAAGCCGTGGTCCTGGCCGCACAGTTCGGCGCACTGGCCGCGGTAGGTACCCGGCACGTTGATGTTGGTCCACGCCGTGTTGACGATGCCGGGGATGGCGTCCATCTTCCAGCCGAACGCCGGCACGAACCACGAGTGGATCACGTCGTCGCTGGTGATCACAAAGCGGACCTTGGTGTGGATCGGCAGTACCAGCGGCTTGTCCACGTTCAGCAGGTAGGTGTTCTCGTTGCCGGTCTTCACGGCGTACGGGTCCAGCCCCGAGCCCAACTGGCGCGTCTTGTCGGAGAGCGCGTCGAGCTTGGACATAAAGCCGACCTTGCTGATCGGCTTGCCCTGGTAATCGACGTAGTCGTAGCGCCACTTCCACTGGTAGCCAGTGACCTTCACCGTCATCTGCGCGCCGGTGGTGTTCGCGAACGACACCAGGCCGCGGGTGGCCAGGTAGGCCAGCACCATCAGGATGATCACCGGAATCGTGGTCCAGACGATTTCCACCGTGGTGTTGTGCGACCACTTCTCGGGTACCGCGCCGCGCGATTTGCGGAAGCGGAACATGGCGATGAACATCGCGCCGAACACCAGCACGCCGATCACCACGCACACGCCGAACGCGACGTTGTTTAGGAAGTAAGGCTCGCCGGACCAGGTGGTCACGCCCCGTGTGAGGTTGAGTTGCCACGGGTGGGGATCGGCCTGCGCAATACCGGCGCCCAGCGCCAGCACGATGGCCATCGACGCCACCAAGGCACGCCTGATGCCGGTGATCCTGCCGCGGCTGGATCGGCCTCGCCCCGGCCGGGCCCCGTCAGTCCTGATGCTGCCAGATGTCATGCTCTCGCCCTTTGTTGAACCTATCCGCGCCGCCGGCCATTGACCTGATCCAGCAGCAGCTCGAGTTTCCGCAACAGCTCCACACGTTCCCGTTCGGCAAGGAACCGGCCGATTTCCAACTCGCGCCCGTGCGACGACAGCAGCAGGCGGCGACATCCGTTACCCCCTTCGTGCAACCGCACCCGCACCCAGCCAGGCTGGAAACTGGTGCGCTGTCGGCCCGGCAGCGATTGCACCACCAGCGACGCGTCGTCGAGGGTGATGCGCTCGCTGCGGTCGCCGGCACGCCAGGCCACGCAAAGGGCGATGGCCACGGCAGACGATTCGACCAGGGCGAACAGCGGAGCGAATACATTCCCCACCCACGCGCCCAGAGCGGCGGTCGTCAGCGCCAGCGACGCCAGAAGCATGATGAGCCGGCCTAAGCCGCGGCGGCTTAGCGTGCGATTGGGCCTGAGCCAAATCGACACGCTGGGCAAGCCGGCAGCGGCTGGTCGTAGCACGATCATGGAGATCCGGCGTGCCAAGAGCGGTTCGATAATAGGTCGCAAGTTGGCAAGGGGCAAGAATGTCGCAGGGGCCCGCGCAAGGTCGACCCGGAAGCGGCGGCCCGGCGGCGCACGGCGTACAATCCGGCGTTCCCTTCTGCTCCCGTCCTGCCGTGACCCAGCCCATTCTCAGCCCCGAACTCCCCACCGGCGCCGAGCCGGCCCGTGCGCGCATCACCGCCGCCTGGCTGCGCGACGAAACCGAAGCGGTCAACGACCTGCTCGCCCAGGCCACCCTGCCGCCAGCCGAGCGCGAGCAGGTGATCGACGTCGCCGCCGGCCTGGTCACCCGCGTGCGCGCCCGCGCCACGGACCAGAGCGCAGTGGAATCCTTCATGCGCCAGTACGATCTGTCCAGCGAGGAGGGCGTGCTGCTGATGTGCGTGGCCGAGGCGCTGCTGCGCATCCCGGACAAGGCCACCGCCGACAAGCTGATCCGCGACAAGCTGGGCGATGCCGACTGGAAGAAGCACCTCGGCCAGAGCGAATCGCTGTTCGTCAACGCCAGCACTTGGGGTCTGATGCTCACCGGCCGCTTGGTGAACCTGGCCGAGGAGACCCGCCGCGACTTCACCGGCGCGCTGAAGCGCCTGGCCGGTCGCGCCGGCGAGCCGGCGATCCGTCTCGCGGTGCGCCAGGCGATGCGCATCATGGGCCACCAGTTCGTGATGGGGCAGACCATCGACGAGGCCCTGGACCGCTGCGCCAGGAAGGAATACGCGGTTTACCGCTACTCCTACGACATGCTGGGCGAATCCGCGCTCACCGCGGAGACCGCCGAGCGTTACCAAGAGGACTACCGCCGCGCGATTGCCCGCATCGGCGCGCGCGGTCCGTTCGCCAACCACACCGACGCGCCGTCAATCTCGGTGAAGCTGTCCGCGCTGCACCCGCGCTACGAGGTAGCCAAGCGCGCCATCGCCCGCCGCGACCTCACCGCCAAGCTGCTGGAGCTGTCGCAACTGGCGATGAAGGAGGGCATCGCACTCTCCGTGGATGCCGAGGAGGCCGACCGCCTCGAGCTCTCGCTGGACATCATCGGCGACGTGTTCGCGCACCCCTCGCTGGCCGGCTGGAACGGCCTCGGCATCGTGGTGCAGGCCTACTCCAAGCGCACCCCGTTCGTGATCGACTGGCTGATCGAAACCGCACGTGCGGCAAATCGTCGCTGGTACGTGCGCCTGGTGAAGGGCGCCTATTGGGACGCCGAGATCAAGCGCGCGCAGGAACAAGGCCTGGCCGGCTACCCGCTTTACACGCGCAAGCCGAACACCGACGTCTCCTACCTGGCCTGTGCACGCAAGTTGTTCGACGCCGGCAGCGAGCTGATCTACCCGCAGTTCGCCACCCACAACGCGCACAGCATCGCCGCCGTGCACCACATCGCGCGCGGCCGCCCGTTCGAGTTCCAGCGCCTGCACGGCATGGGCACCGACCTCTACGCCGAGGTGATCGGCACGCAGAACCTCAACGTGCCCTGCCGCGTGTACGCGCCGGTGGGCACGCACGAGGACCTGCTGCCCTACCTGGTGCGTCGCCTGCTCGAGAACGGCGCCAACACCAGCTTCGTCAACCGCGTGGTGGACGAGACCCTGCCGGTGCGCGAGCTCGTGGCCGATCCCTGCGAAACGGTGCGCCGCTTCGCCTCCATTCCCCACCCGCGCATCCCCCTGCCGGTCAACCTCTTTGGCGAACTGCGGAAGAATTCCATGGGCATCAACTTCTCCAACGACAACGAACTGAAGGCCACCGCCGAGGCCGTCAACGCCAAGTCCGGCCCGTGGAACGCCGCGCCGCTGGTGCCGGGCGGCCAGGGCAACGGCCCCGCCGTGCAGGTGACCAACCCGGCCGACCGCCGCCAGGTCGTGGGCAGCTACGTCAGCGCCGACGCCGCGCTGGTGGACAAGGCGTTGGCCAATGCCGTCGCCGCCCAGCCCGACTGGGACCGCCTGCCCGCCGCCAGCCGCGCCGCCATCCTGGAGCATGCGGCCGAACAGCTCGAGGCGCGCCGCGCCGAATTCATCGCGCTGTGCGTCCGCGAAGCCGGCAAGAGCCTGCCCGATGCCATCGCCGAGATCCGCGAGGCCGCCGATTTCCTGCGCTATTACGCCACGATGGCGCGCCGCCTGTTCGGCCAGCCCGAGCAGCTGCCCGGCCCCACCGGCGAGAGCAACCAGCTGTTCCTCAATGGCCGCGGCGTGTTCGTCTGCATCAGCCCGTGGAACTTCCCGCTGGCGATCTTCCTAGGCCAGGTCAGCGCCGCGCTCGCGGCCGGCAACAGCGTGATCGCCAAGCCTGCCGAGCAGACCAGCCTGATCGGCCACGCCGCGGTGAAGCTGCTGCACGACGCCGGCGTGCCGGAGGCCGTGCTGCAGTACCTGCCCGGCGACGGTGCCGTGGTCGGCGCCGCGCTGACCCGCGACCCGCGCGTGGCCGGCGTGGCCTTCACCGGCTCCACCGAAACCGCCTGGGCGATCAACCGTGCGCTGGCCGCGCGCAACGCGCCGATCGCCGCCCTGGTGGCCGAGACGGGCGGCCAGAACGCAATGATCGCCGACTCCTCCGCCCTGCCCGAGCAGATCGTCAAGGACGTGATCGCCTCGGCGTTCCAGTCCGCCGGCCAGCGCTGCTCGGCCGCGCGCGTGCTTTTCGTGCAGGAGGACATCGCCGACAAGGTGATCGGCATGCTCGCCGGCGCGATGGCTGAGCTGAAGGTGGGCGACCCCGGCCAGCTCTCGACCGATGTGGGCCCGGTGATCGACGAGGACGCGAAGAAGATCCTGGTCGACCATGCCGCGCGCATGGACAAAGAGGCGAAGAAGATCGCCGAAGTGGCGCTCGACCCGGCCGCGACCGCACACGGCACCTTCTTCGCGCCGCGCGCCTACGAGATTCCGGCACTGTCCACGCTCACCCGCGAGGTGTTCGGCCCGGTGCTGCACGTGCTGCGCTGGAAGGGCAGCGAGTTGAAGCAGGTGGTCGAACAAATCAACGCCACCGGCTACGGCCTCACCCTCGGCGTGCACAGCCGCATCGACGACACCGTGGAATACATCCGCAGCCACGCCCGCGTCGGCAACTGCTACGTCAACCGCAACCAGATCGGCGCGGTGGTCGGCGTGCAGCCATTCGGCGGCGAAAGCCTCTCGGGCACCGGCCCGAAGGCCGGCGGCCCGCACTACCTGTTGCGCTTCGCCGGCGAACGCACGCTCACTATCAACACCACCGCCGCTGGCGGCAATGCTTCACTGCTGACGATCGGCGAGTGAGCCATCGCCGCGCCCACGCTCCCAATCCGTTGGGAGCGTGGGCTGAGGCGAAGGGGAAATGCTTTTCGGCATTGGCGTGATGCCGACGCAGCGAGTCGCTTCGCGCCATGGCTCAGGAGCGCCTGCATGGCAAGACAACAGCGGAGAGGGCAAGCCGAAGTCACCCGCTGGATGGGGCCGTTGCTCGACTGCTTGCGCGCACTCGGTGGTTCGGCCAAGCCGCAGGAAGTATCACGGTGGATCGCGCACGAACAGCATCTGTCTCGCGAAATTACCGAAGCCACTCTCAAATCCGGCGCCAATCGTTTCCATAACCAGGTGCAATGGGCACGCCAGTACTTGGTGTGGGAAGGCTTGCTGGATGACAGCCGCCGCGGTATCTGGACGCTGACTCCATTGGGTTGGAAAACCCATCTCGACGAGGATGCGTCGCACGGTCTCTTTCTCAATCGAGCGAAGACCAATCAGGCCGAACGCAAGCAGCACGCGGAAACAGCACCGCACGCCGAACCCGAACTGGCCGAGACCCAGCCACCCGGAGAAGCCCGCGATCTGGACCTGCTCGACATCCTCAAGTCCCTGCCGCCGCACGGCTTCGAGCTGATCTGCGGTCGCCTCCTGCGCGAGCACGGATTCGAGGACGTGGAAGTCACCCAGCGCTCGCGCGACGGAGGCATCGACGGCTATGGCCTGCTACGTCTCAGCCCCTTCGTGAGCCTGCGTGTCGCGTTCCAGGCCAAACGCTACAAGGATGTCGTCGCACGAAGCGCCGTAGGCGAATTCCGCAATGCACTGCTGGGCCGAGCCGAGAAGGGGGTGTTCATCACCACTGGACGGTTCACGCAAGACGCTGAATCCGAAGCGACGCGCGATGGCGTGGTGCCAATCGAGCTCATCGACGGCGAGCAACTGGTGGAACTGTTCCAGGACAAGCTCATCGGCGTAAAGCCCAGGACGATCTTTGAGATCGACCACGCATTCTTCAACGAATTCCGCCGCGAAGCCTGAGGCAAGACGGCGCACCCACGTACGCGCCATGCTGGCAAGAGTAATTAACTGATGCTTGATATGTGCTCATACCTATCTATAAATACTCACGATGAGCAATCAATATCGGATAAGCGAATTCGCCCAACGTATCGGTCGAGCGACGAGCACGATTCGTCGCTGGGAACGAGAGGGCAAACTGACCGCCAAGCACCTTCCATCCGGCCAGCGTTATTTTGACGAATCGGGAAGAGCGTCAAGAGGCTTCAGTTGGGCGGCGAAAGCCGCGTCAACGAAGTGCGGATAAATCCTATGAGCAACTTTGCTCAAGTGTATAGGAACAGCACTACCGCAAGCAGTTCGACGTCAACGTACTGGGGCTGCTGCTGACCACCCAGGCGGCAGCGAAACATCTGGGCCAGGGCGGTAGCATCATCAACATCGGCTCGCTGGTCAGCCGCATCACCCCGCCGGCTTCGGCGGTGTACACGGCCACCAAGTCGGCGGTGGAAGGCATCACCGGCGCGCTGGCACGTGAACTGGGCCCGCGCGGCATAAGCGTCAACGCGCTGTACCCGGGCCTGGTCGAAACGGAAGGCACGCACAGCGCCGGCTTTATCGGCTCCGACTTCCACACCCAAGCCGCGTCGGAGACGCCGCTGGGCCGTATTGGCCAGCCGCAGGACATTGCCTCCATCGCGGTCTTCCTCGCATCCGACGACGCCGGCTGGCTCACCGGCGAAAAGCTCTACGCCAGCGGAGGCCTGCGCTGACCGCCATCGGCGGCAACGTACTGGGGGCGTCGGCGACGTGACCTGTGACCGCCCGCTTGCGCAATACGCGAGCGGGCGGTCGCGTCGACGCACCGCGAATCCGCGGCATAGGCAGGCGCTCGGTTGCGTTGGCGTTTCGTCGCCGGATCGCCGCCCCGCGCCGGCATCACGCCACCGGGCATGTGGAGCGTTGAACTTCGCGTAAGATTCCCACCATGACAGATCTCGACCATAGCCTGAGCCGCCTGCGCGAGGCGCAGGCGCGCGAACCGTTGCCGGCCTGGGCGCCACGTGTCGAACGCCTTCGCGCGCTGGAACGCCTGCTGCTGGCGCACCGCGCGGAGATCGCCGCGGCAATCCACGCCGACTTCGGCAACCGCCCGATGGAGGAAACCGAGCTCCTGGAGGTCTTCCCCAGCCTCTCGGCGGTGCGCCACGCATTGCGCCATGGCAAGCGCTGGATGCGGCCGAAGCGGCGTTTCGCCGACCTGCTGTTCCTGCCCGCGCATATCGAACTGCGTCCGCAGCCGCTGGGCGTGGTCGGCATCATCGTGCCGTGGAACTACCCGCTCTACCTCGCCGTGGGGCCGCTGGTCGACGCGCTGGCGGCAGGCAACCGCGCGATGCTGAAAATGAGCGAATACACGCCGGGTTTCTCCGCGCTGTTCGCCGAACTCGTGGCCAAATACTTTCGCAACGACGAAGTGTGGGTGGTGAATGGCGATGCCGCCGTGGGCCAAGCGTTCGCCGCGCTGCCGTTCGACCACCTGCTGTTCACCGGCTCCACCGCGGTGGGCCATCACGTGATGCGCGCCGCCTCGGCCAACCTGACCCCGGTAACGCTGGAGTTGGGCGGCAAGTCGCCGGCGCTGATCGGCCCCGGGGCGCGACTTGAGCACGCGGCCGAGCGCATCGTGTTCGGCAAACTGATCAACGCCGGACAGACCTGCATAGCTCCCGACTACGTGCTGCTGCCGCGCGCGCGCGTGGCGGAATTCACCGCCGCCGCGCGGGCCGCGGCGGCGCGCCTGTACCCTGATCTGGCGCGCAATGCGCAATACGCCAGCATCGCCACCGAGCGCCACTACGCGCGGCTGTCCACGCTACGCGACGAGGCGAAGGCCGCCGGCGCCATCGTCGAGCCGCTGTCCGACGCCGCGCCCGACGCTGGGCGCCGCCTGCTGCCGCCCGTCATGCTGGCTGACGTGCGCGACGACATGACGGTGATGCAGGAGGAAATCTTCGGCCCGTTGCTGCCGTTGGTGCCCTATGACACGTTGGACGAGGCGATCGCCTTCGTCCGCGCGCGCCCGCATCCGCTTGCGCTGTACCTGTTCGAGACCGAACAGAAGCTGATCGACCGCGTGCTCGCAGGCACCCACGCCGGCGGCGTCACCGTCAACGACACGCTCTACCACATCGCCCAGCACGGCCTGCCGTTCGGCGGCGTCGGCGCTTCCGGCATGGGGGGTTACCACGGCGAAGCGGGCTTCCGCACCTTCTCGCACCTGAAGCCCGTGTTCCGCCAAGCGCGCTGGAACGGCGTGGGGCTACTCAACCCGCCTTATGGAGTGCGTTTCAAGCGCATGCTGGCGCTGATGCTTAAGCGCGGTTGAAGCCAGCAGGCCTACGAAAAGGCCTCCCCGAGAACTTACGGAGAGGCCTTTTCAAATCAAATGCAGAAACGCCTGTCTGAGGGCGGAAAAGTGCTGTCATTCACTTTCCTGACTCGTCGAATCCGGACCGCGCCGACCTCGGCTCCGCGGGTTGGTCGCTGACGCGCTCGGCACACGAGCGATCCATCCTTGGATCGCGCTTTCAGGCCGTCTTGCGCCGGCCGGAAGTCATCAGAACTTGTACTGCGCGGACAGGCTGAGCAGGTTGCCGTAGTCGTTGAAGCTGCCGGTGAGCACGTCGCCGGTGGCGCTGACGGCGCCGTCCACACCCGCATGGCTCACGAAGATGTGGGCGTACGAGGCGTTGATCTCGAAGTTCTTGCTGGCCTTGTACCCGATACCGAACGCGAGCATGCGGCGGGCGCCGTCGGGCACGCGCGGGTCACGGTTGCTGGCCGTCATCGGAGCCTGGTCGACCGAGACGCCGGCGCGCAGGGTCAGCCGGCTGGTCGCGTAGTACTCGCCGCCCACCGCGATGTAATAGGTGTCGCGCCAGTTGAACGGCAACACGGTGGCAGGCTGCCCCGCATTGGCGTAGTTCAGCGTGAGGCTGCGCATCACGCTCCACTGCGTCCACGACACGTCGGCGCCGAGGCCGAACTTGTCTTCCTGATGCCAGTAGCTCAACGTGGCGACGGCCGGATTGGTGAGGCGCGCGGTGCCCTCGGTGTGCTGGAACGGCGGAATGCTGCCGGAAAGCTGCGGGTTCGCCAGCAACAGGTCGTAGCCGGCCGTGGTGGTGAAGTTGGCGGTGCCATGGATGTCATGGCTGATGCGCGAGCGATAATTCAGGCCCACGCGATCGTTGGCGGTCGGCTTCCAGTACGTGCCCACCTGCCAGCCCCAGGCCCACTTGTGGCCCTTGACGGCGGCGTAGCCGTCCACTCCGGGCGGAGTCAACGCGGCCACGCCTGCCGCAGCGGCACCCGCCTGCTGCTGGGCCTGCGCCGAGATCATCGCGATCTGCGCCTGGGCCGCTGCCGGCGTCATTACGCCAGCCGCTACCGCGGCCTGGATCTGTGCAACCGCCGCCGCCACCTGCGTGGCCGCGTTGGTGGCGATACCTTGCTGGATGCCCAAGCCAACGGCATTGAAGTTGATCGCGTTGGTCAGGTCGGCATCGGTGCGCTCGGCGATGGCACTGGCGCCGACGCTCCACTCGTCGTTGACCTTGAACGAAGCCGACAGAGTGGCGTCGGAGGACCTCAGCGAGGTCTTGATGGCGTCGTAGCGGCCCATCCAATTGTTGTTGTACTCGGTCTGGAAGCCGAACGGCACGCCGAGCGCGAAGCCGAGGTTGACCCGATCGCTGACCTTGGTGGCGATGGCCAGCGCCGGCACCGGCAGCGTGGTGCCGGCATCGCCACCGTTGCCGCCACTGATCGGCTGGCCGGTCACGTCGTGCGCACTGCCGCTGAACCTGGCGCTGAAGTTGATTGCGGTGATGTCGGCCTGCATATGGGTGCCGTTGAGGTCGCTCATCGCCGCCGGATTGTTCTCCACCACCGATACGTCACCGCCGGCCGTGGTGGAGCCCGCATAGGCGCGCCCCATGCCCTGAGCACTGTTCTCATGCAGTTGGAAGGCGCTGGCGTGGGCCATGCCCGGCGCAACCAGAGCGCCCGCAACGGCCGCGCTGAGCGCAGCGAGCGCCAATGGACGGGAGCCGTTCGGGAGGAAACGATTGGACTTGTGCATGACGCACTCCTGCAGCTCAGGCAAATGGGCTAGTGTGGGTGGGTCGCATAAAATTCAAACGACTGTTTAACATTCGCGACCGCACTGTGCCTGCCTGTTCCGAGGTTTGCAAGGGCCGGCGCAGCAAACGGCGCGGCCGTTGCGGGGATAATGCGCGCCGACGCAAACGCTGCCGGGGACCCATCATGCAATGCTACGTCTACGCCAGCTGCCGCAAGCCGGATGCCTATCTGTGGCTGGCCAAACGCGACGGTTTCGACGTGCTGCCCGAGTCTTTGCGCGAGGCGCTTGGCAAGCTGCGCTTCGCACTCGAGCTGCAACTGGATGTGCGGCGTCGCCTGCCCCGCGAAGACACCGCACAGGTGCTGGCGCACCTGCGCGAGCGGGGCTGGCACCTGCAGCTGCCACCGGAAGGCGCGCTCGCCGGCGCGAACCATCCCGCCTACGGCGCCGCCCTGCATGATGCGCCGGGCGATTGATCAAGCCGCGTTAACGTGAGGTTACCGTCTGGCATCCTCACGCTTCCTATACTGTCTGGATGACCCAAACCCATTCGCGCCGACGCCCCACGTTCCTGCAGGCACTCGCCTGGTTCATTCCCGGTCTGCTCGCCGTGGCGCTGGCCGGCCTGGTGGCCCACCCGCTGACCCTGATCCCGTTGCTGCTGGCAAACGCGCTGACCATGGCCGCTGTGTGCCACGCGATCGGCTTCGAGCCCGAGCCCAGCTTCTCGCGCACCGTCCTGCGTCGCGGCGCTGCGCATCTGGTGATGCTCACCGGCTACGCGGTGATCGTGTTCGCGCTGGTGGCATGGCCGATGCTCTCGCTGTCGCAATCGCACAGCCTGTCCGCCACGCTGGCGCTGGTCGCCACCCTGGTGCTGGCGCTGGCCGTCCTGTGGCGCCCATGGCCCGCCTTCGGCCTGGTGTTCGTGTGGGACGACGCGTACCCGGCCCGCCACGACGGCTCGTGGATTTTCACCGCCACGCTGCGCAGCCTGATGTTCGGCCGCCATCTCGCGCGCGAGGAGCGCTTCTTCAGCCACTTCCTGCCCGCCTCGCTGGCCTTGCTGGCGATGACCTGGTGCGCCATCGCGCTGAGCGGCCTGTACGGCATGCTGCCGCCGGAAATCCGGACCGCCGCGCTCGCGCTGTATGGCGTGCTGGTGTTGCCGCTGGGTTGCCTGGTGCTGGCCAACCGCACCTTGCGCGCCTTGCTGTGCGCGCAGCATGACCGCCATCGTCGGCGGGTCGAGCACGCCGCTGAGATGGCTGCCACCCCAGTCGAAGTCACGCTACTGACCGAGCGGGAACGCACTGCCGGCGCGCCCGAACAGGCTGCTGCGCTGCTCGCCGCCACCCGCGACGGCGACATCGAGCGTGCGCTGGCACTGGTCGAAGCCGGTGCCGATCCAGCGACCGCGCCGCCCGCCGGCGACCGCGACCAGCGTCCGGTGCTGATGCTCGCCGCGCTGCTGCCGGACACCCGGCTACTACGTACGCTGATCGCCAAGGGCGCCGACGTCAACCACGCCACGGGCGGGCTCACGCCGCTGCTGGCCGCCACCCGCGACAGCGTGCATGGCCGCGCCGAAGCGGTGATGACACTACTGGCCAACGGCGCCGATCCGCTCGCCGCCGATGCCGAAGGCCGCACCGCCCTGCACGGCGCGGTGCTGTGCGAGGAGCCGATGGTGGCGGCGATGCTGCTGGATGCCGGCGCACCGGTCAACGCGCTGGACCAGGCCGGCGCCAGTCCGCTCGCGGTGGCCTGCCGCGCCGCCAACTGGCCGCTAGCGAAATTCCTGCTGGAGCACGGCGCAAAGCCCGCACCGGCCAACGGCGAGCCTGCGCTGGTCGCTGCCGCCGGTATCGCCGACGATGATCCCGCCGGGGTGAAGCTTCTGCTCAAGCACCGTGCTGCCGTGAACGCGGTGGACGCACTTCGCCGCAGTGCATTGATCGCCGCCGCCGCCGAAGGCCACGAACAGATCGCCCGCGCGCTGTGCGCCGCCGGTGCCGATGTCATGCTGGCCGACCATCGCGGCAGCACCGCACTAATGGAAGCCGCGCGTGCCGGCGCGGTGGGCATCGTGCAGCGATTGGCCGAGGCGCAGCCCGATGCTCGCGTGCGCGACAGCCATGGCCGCGACGCGCTCACCCTTGCCTGCCAGTCGCCGCGCGCGCATGCCGATACCGTGCGCGCCCTGCTCGCACTGGGCGCCGAGCCGAAAACGCCCGGCAACGATGGCCGCAGCGCGCTCGACCATGCCGCCGCTGCCGGTCGCTGGGACCTGGTCGCCCTGCTCGATCCGGAAACCCCGCTGCCGGCCAGCCTCGGCCGGGCGGCGCTGTCCAGCGGCTCCGATACGCCGTCGCACCTGCTCGATGCGCTGCGATTCGGACACTGGGCCATCGTTTCCGGCTTCGCCGCGCGCGTGCGCGAGTGGCCGCAGGCGCAGCTTGCCCAGCTTTATCTCGACCTGGCCCAGCCCGGCCTAGGCCAGGCGCGACGCTGGTTGCTGGATCACGGCCTGGCCGCCGAGGCACGCCTGGCCGCGCAACAGCCCGACGACGAACAGGGTGACGAAGTGGCCGACGACGGCGAGCGCGCCGCGCTGCCGCCGCTGGGGCGCCGACTGTTCGATGCCTTGCTGCTACAGCTTCCTGCTTCCACCGAAGCCGTCGAGGACCTGCTGCAGGCCGGTGCCACGCCCGCTGGCGCCGGCCTGCTCGCGCAGGCGCTGCAACGCCTCGGTGGCTCTGCGCAGGGTGCGGCCTTGCTGCTGACGCTGCTGGAGCGCGGCGCCGATCCGTTCGGCCCCGATGCGCGCGAGCGCACGCCGCTGCACCTTGCCGCGGCGAACGGGCAAACGGAGGTACTGCAGGTGCTGCTGGCACGCGGCTGCAATCCGAACGCCTGCGATCGCGACGGCCGCACGCCGCTGTTCGCCGCTCTGGAGCACGGCGAAGCCTCGCTGCCGCTGGTGCGCGCGCTGATCGCCCACGGCGCTGATGCCGAGTCCAGCGACGCCAACGGCGAGACTCCGCTGGGCCTGGCGCTGGAGCATCCGGCTGTCGAGCGCTGGCTGAACTGGGACCGCTGGCCGCGCCCACGCCGTCCATTGCGCGCCGACGACCTGCCCGCGGCAGCGCAGGCCGGTGCGCTGGTCGCCGTGCAGCGATTGCTGGAACTGGGTTTTGCCGTCGACACCGTCGACGCGCACGGCGCCAGCGCACTGTTGCACGCCTGCGGCGCGGGCCACCGCGAAATCGCCGCCTGCCTGCTCGAAGCCGGTGCCGATACCGCGCTGGCTGCTGCCAACGGCATCACCCCGCTAGCCGCCGCGGTGACCGGCGGTCGCGAGAGCACGGTAACGCTGCTCCTGCAGCACAAGGCCGAGATCGACCAGCGCCTGCCGAACCAGAGCACCGCGTTGATGGTGGCCGCCGCGATGGGTCGCCCCGAACTGGTCGAGGCGCTGCTGGCTGCCGGCGCCGCGGTCGATGCCGTGGATGCGCACGGCCACAGTGCGCTGCATGCGGCCGCGCAGTTCGGCTTCGAGCATAACGACAGTCTGCGCGCACGCCGCCTGCTCGACGCGCTGCTCCGGCACGGCGCCGCCGTGAACCGCGCCGACGGCGAAGGCAAGACCGCGCTGCTGTTGCTGCTCGGCGGATCGCAACGCCCCGGCAGCGAATGCGACGCCACCCACCTCGGCGCACTGGTTCCCGTGCTGCTGGAAGCCGGCGCCGACGTGGCGCACGCTGACCAGCGCGGTGTCACCGCGCTGCACGCCTGCGCCATGCATGCCCTCCTTGCACCCGCACGCGTGTTGCTGTCGCGCGGTGCCGACCGCGCTGCCAGCGATGCCTTCGGTCGCACCGCCGCCGACGTGGCCCGCCAGCTCGGCTACGTGGACATCGCCCACGAACTAGCCGTGCGCAGCAGCGCCATCCCCAGCGTACGGCAGACCCTGCGGCAACCGGCGCAACCGGCGGAGTGAGCGCCGTGGTTCGCTGAACCGCCCGTCACACCGGCGCAGGCCGGATCGGCGGAGCGGCAAGCCGGCTCATGGTTGTTCCGACACGGGCGCGCTCACTTCTCCTCGGCCAGCGGCTTGTCCGCATCCCGCTCGCGCGCCCGTGGCTCGCTGTCCGCCTCGAACAACTTTTCGAGTTCGGCCAGCGCCTCCTTGGTGGTCTGCACCAACTTGGCCTCGTCGTCGTAGACCAAGTATTGCGCCTTGATCAGCTCGGCGTCCTGGCGACGGAAGCGCTCCACGCGGTCGGTAGCGCGCTCCGGCGTCATGCCCAGCGCAACCAGCGCCTGCTTGCTCATCTTGAGGCTGGAATAGAGCGTCTCGCGGACCGGCTCGTCCACGCCGAGGTCCATCAGTCGCCAGACGTGCTGGCGGTTGCGCGCACGCGCCACGATCTTGAGGTGGGGATACATGCGCTTCACCACGCGCGCCACGTGCAGGCTGGATTCGGGATCGTCGCTGGCCAGCACGAATACCTCGGCCTTGTCCGCCTGCGCCGCTCGCAGCAGCTCGGGCCGTGCGGGGTCGCCGTAGAAGATGTCGTTCCAGCCGCCGAAGCGACGCACCAGATCCATCTGCTCGACCGAGTGGTCGAGCGCCACGAACGGGATGCCTTCGGTGCGCAGGATGCGCGCCACGATCTGCCCCATGCGGCCATAGCCGGCGAGGATGACGCGCGGCGAGTGCGCCACGATGGTGTCGAAATCGCGCGCCGGTTTGCGCACCTTGCGCGCGCCCAAAACCTTGGCCAGGGCCGCCACTAGCAGCGGCGTCAACGCCATCGACAGGGTGATCGCCAGCACCAGCAGGTTGTGCTGGCGCGCACTGATGAGTCCCTTTTCATCGGCCAACTTGAGCACCACGAAGGCGAACTCGCCGCCGCAGGCCAGCAGTGCCGCAAGGCGCAGCGCGTCGCCGCGCTCCAGCGCGCCGACGATGCGCCCCAGCGGCCACAGCAACGCACCCTTCAGCAGCAGCAGCGCAGCCACCAGCTCCAGTACCAGCCAGGGCTCGCGCAGCAACAGCGAGACATCCATGGCCATGCCCACGCTGATGAAGAACAGGCCAAGCAGCAACCCCTTGAACGGCTCGATGTTGGATTCGAGCTCGTGGCGGTATTCCGAATCGGCCAGCAGCACGCCGGCCAGGAAGGCGCCCAGCGTCACCGACAGACCGGTCACCTCCATCAGCAGCGCCACGCCCATCACCACTAGCAGCGCGGTGGCGGTGGACACCTCCACGGCGTCCGCCTTCGCCACGAAGCGGAACACCGGCCGCAGTAGATAACGGCCGCCCACGATCACCGCCACGATCACGCCCACCGCACGCAACGCGCCGCGCAGGTCGAAGCCGTGGCTGCCCGTACTGGCGAGGAACGGTACCGCCGCGATCAGCGGGATCGCCGCGAGATCCTGGAACAGCAGGATCGCGAACGCCTGCCGCCCGTAGGCCGCGCCGGTTTCCTTGCGCTCGCCCAGGATCTGCAAACCGAACGCGGTGGACGACAGGGCGAGGCTGCCGCCCACGACCAGGGCCGCACCTGGCGTGAAGCCCAGCAGCGACCACACGATCGTGCCGATCACCGCACTGGTCGCCAGCACCTGTAGCAAGCCAGTGCCGAACACCGGGCGCCGCATCACCCACAGGCGCTGCGGCGAGAGCTCCAAACCGATCACGAACAGCATCAGCACGACGCCGAATTCGGAGATCGCCGCGATGCCGCCGTTGTCGGCCACCAGGCGCAGCGCCTGCGGCCCGATCGCGACGCCGGCCAGCAGGTAGCCGAGCACCGCGCCCAGCTTGAAGCGCTTGGTCAACGGCACAGCAATCACCGTGGCCAGCAGGAACACCACGGCCACCTGCAGGAAATGATGGCTGTCCACGAGCGCTCTCGATCCGTTGGCGAGACCCGATTATTCCACGCAACCTCGTTCACCGGCGGTGCTGCCACGGCAGGCCGCGGCATGGGATCATCCCGGCCATGAAAACCCTCGCCGCCATCGCTGCGCTCGCCATCACCCTTGTCGCCCCGTTGCACGCGCAAGGCAACATCCCCGTCTACGGCTACCGCGTGGTGCACAGTTACCCGCACGATACCCACGCCTTCACCGAAGGCCTGCTTTACCTGCACGGCTACCTATACGAAAGCACCGGGCAGGTCGGCAGCTCCACCGTGCGCAAGGTCGATCTGCGCACCGGCAAGGTTTTGCAGTCCGCGCCCACGCCGTGGCCGGACTACGGCGAAGGCATCGTGGTATGGAAGGACAAGCTGATCCAGCTCAGCTGGCGGAACCACGAGGGCTTCGTCTACGACCTCGCCACGCTGAGACCGCAGGCACGCTTTCCCTATCCTGGCGAAGGCTGGGCGCTCACCACGGATGGCAAGCGGCTCTACATGAGCGACGGCACGCCGACCATCCGCATCCTCGATCCGGACTCGCTCAAGCAGGTGGGCAGCATCAACGTGACCGCCGACGGCAAACCGCTCGCGAACATCAACGAACTGGAATGGGTGAAGGGCCAGATCTACGCCAACGTGTGGCTCACCACGCGCATCGCGCGCATCGATCCGGCTAGCGGCAAGGTGGTGGGCTGGATCGACCTCGCCGGCCTCGTGCCGCCGGCCGACACGTTGGCCGACCCCGTCAACGACGTGCTCAACGGCATCGCCTACGACGCCAGGCACGACCGCCTGTTCGTCACCGGCAAGTGCTGGCCGAAGCTTTACGAGATCAAGCTGATGGCGCCGAAGCCCGCTCGCTGAGAGCGCCCTGCGGGACCGCTGCATCTCGGTGCGGCAGCAGGCCGATCGTCCGCATCCACAGGTCCGACAGATCGGTCCAGTGTGTGATCGGCCGATTCGTGTGCCACAGGCCAGAGGCGTGGCCGCCGCGCGCGTACGGGCGCAGCTCCGCCGGCACGCCTCCCTTGGCCAGCGCGGCGTAGTAGACCAGCGACTGGTGCGCGCCGTCCGTGTAGTCGTCCTCGGCCTGCACCAGGGAGGTCGTCGTGGTCTCGCTGGAAACCGGCACGTTGGGATTCAGCCGGCCGCCGTCGAGCGCGATATGCCCGGGGTAGATGGCCATGGCGAAGTCCGGCCAGTCGCTCTACCTGTCCGCTGCATCCACCGGCCGGTACAGCTGGCGCGCGAAATCCGTGCTGGTTTCGGCGATCAGGAAGCCGTCCGCGGAGAAGCCGATCACACCGATGCGGTGTGGATCGACATGCCACTGCGCCGCGCGGGCATCGCCTCGGCCGGTTTGCGGGAAATTTCCGGACCGGCGCTACGGCTATTCCCCGCGCAGCCAGCGCGCCGCGTCCACCGCGAAGTAGGTGAGGATCGCGTCGGCGCCGGCGCGCTTGAACGCGACGAGGGTTTCCAGCACCACGGCCTTCTCGTCAAGCCAGCCGTTCTGCGCGGCGGCCTTGAGCATCGCGTACTCGCCGCTCACCTGGTAGACCAGGGTGGGCATGCCGAAGGCGTCCTTCACCCGGCGCAGCACGTCGAGGTAGGGCAAGCCCGGCTTCACCATCACCATATCGGCGCCCTCGGCGATGTCGAGTTCGACTTCGCGCAGCGCTTCGTCGCTGTTGGCGACATCCATCTGGTAGGTGTGCTTGTCGCCCTTGCCGAGGTTAGCGGACGAACCGACCGCGTCGCGGAACGGGCCGTAGAAGCTCGACGCGTACTTCGCCGAATAGGCGAGGATACGGGTGTGGATGTGGCCGGCTTCCTCCAGCGCCTCACGAATCGCGCCGACGCGGCCGTCCATCATGTCCGAGGGCGCCACCACGTCCATGCCGGCTTCGGCCTGCGCCAGTGCCATCTTCACCAGCGCCTCGACAGTGGGCTCGTTCATCACGTAGCCGTGTTCGTCAATCAGTCCGTCCTGGCCATGCGTCGTGTAAGGATCGAGCGCCACGTCGCCGATCAGTCCGAGCCCGGGGTATTTCGATTTCAAGGCCCGCGTGGCGCGATGCATCAGGTTGTCAGGATTCCAGGCCTCGCGCGCATCCTCGCTCTTCACGTCCTGCCCCGGCGAAGGAAACAGCGCCAGCGCGGGGATACCCAGCCGCACGCATTCGCCGGCCAGTTCCAGCAACCCGTCGATGGAAAGGCGATCCACGCCCGGCATCGACGGCACCGGCTCGCGCTTCGCCTCGCCCTCGATCACGAAGGCCACCATGATCAGGTCGCCGGGAAGCAGGCTGTGCTCGCGCATCAGCGCGCGGGAGAAGGCATCGCGGCGCATGCGGCGGGGACGGACGGCTCGAAAGCTCATGGTGGAATCTCATAAGGGCAGCCGCGCGATTTTAGCGCCGCCCCGCCCATCGCACCGCCGAAATGGGCGTTTTGCCGCAAGCGCCGGTGCAACATACGTGCGCAGATAGTGGACGCGCACCCGCGCGGCGTTGCACCCTACGCGTTTTCGCGACTGCCGAGCGAGACCGATGTCCCACGGAACCACCGCCACCCTGCTTGCCGATCTGGGCGGCACCAATGTGCGTTTTGCTCTGGCCGGCGAAAGCGCCGAAGCGCCGCTGCGCATGGGCAGCATCCGGCGGTACCGGGTGAAGGACTTCGAATCGCTGGCCGACGCCGCGCGCCAGTACTTCGCCGACACCGGCTGCACCGCGTCGCGCGCAGTGATCGCGGCGGCTGGTCGTATCGCCGACGGCGAGACGGTAAAGGTCACCAACAACCCTTGGGCGATTTCCGCGCCGGCGCTGCGGGCCAAGCTGGACATGGATGCCGTGCGGCTGGTCAACGATTTCGCTGCGCAGGCCATGGCCGTACCGCTGCTGAAGACCGACGCGCTGGCGCCGGTGGGCAAGCTGGGCCCGGCCACGCTGGACAGCGCGCTGCCGCAGACCTTCGTGGTGATGGGCCCCGGCACTGGCCTGGGCGTGGCTGGCCTGCTGTGGCGCGAAGGCCAGTGGGTGGTGCTGGAAACCGAAGGCGGGCACGCTGGTTTCGCCGCTCACACCACCGAGGACGTGGAGATCCTACACCGGCTCAACGCGCGCTTCGGCCGCGTCTCCAACGAGCGCATGATCTGCGGCAACGGCCTGGTGAACCTCTACCTGGCAATCGCGGACATCGCCGGCGGAGCAGCCGAGGAGTACACGCCTGAGGACATCACCGCGCGCGCCGAGGCCGGCAGCGATCCGCTGTGCGTGCGGACAATGGAGACCCTGGCGGGCATCTTTGGCAGCGTGGCCGGCGACTTGGTACTCAGCCTCGGCGGCTGGGAGGGGGTCTACCTTACCGGTGGCGTGCTGCCCTTCCTGCTGCCATGGCTACATCGCGGCGGCTTCCGCGAGCGCTTTGAAGCCAAGGGTCGCTTCCGCGAGACGATGGAGCGCGTGCCCACCTCGGCAATCACCCACCCCGAACCCGGCCTGCTCGGCGCCGCGGCCATCGCGCTGCGCGCCGCGGGACTGGCGCTGCACCCGCAACACTGATCGACGGACGCGCCATGCCACGCCGAGATACCGCCTTCCTGTTCGACCTCGACGGTACCCTCGTGGACAGCGTCTACCAGCACGTACTGGCATGGAGGGAAGCGCTGGACTCTGAAGGCATCAATCTCTCGGTGTGGCGTATCCACCGCCGTATCGGCATGAGCGGCGGCTTGTTCACTCGCGTGCTGCTGCGCGAGACCGGGCTGGACATCGCGGAAGAACGCCGCCTTCGTTTGTACGACGCGCATGCCGATGCATTCAACCGGCTGCATGCACAAGGCGCGGTGAAACCGCTGCCGGGAGCGCGGGAACTGCTCGACTACCTCACCGGACAGGAAATCCCCTGGGCCATCGCGACCAGCGGCCAACTGCGCACTGCGCGGAACAACCTCGAGGCACTGGGCATCGATCCGGCCAGGGTGCCGGTAGTGACGCGCGACCAGGTGCGCCATGCCAAGCCCGATCCGGACCTGTTCCTCGCCGCTGCCGAACGGCTGGGCGTAGACATTGATCGCTCGATCGTCGTCGGCGACAGCGTATGGGACATGCTCGCCGCGCAGCGTGCTCGCGCGCTGGGGGTGGGCCTGCTTAGCGGCGGTTACGGCGAGGACGAGCTCGCCCGGGCGGGTGCCTTGCGCGTTTATGAGGATCCGGCCGACATGTTGAAGCGCATCGACGAGGTGGCGGCGCGGAGCTGACTGACCGACCATCGCCCCTCGCGAAGCTGCGACACGTGAACCGGACAGTCGACGTAGCAAAAGTCGGCGGCTTTGGTGGGAGCGGATTTGGTCGAGGCGTGGTCGGTTCTCATCAATCACCACGTCGTGGATGATGGCGAGATCGCAGCGGTGCGCGATGGTGTCTCCCAATCGCCTGACTGCCTACTCGGATTTATCGATCTTGCGCCAGCATCCCGAAGCGGATCACTTGATCAGCCAGCCATTGCAGAAGTGCGTCACTTGCCACTTTACGTTCATTGCGTTCGGCATTGCTGTGCAACACGCCATGCCAGTGGAAGACTCTCGTCTCCGTCACCCCCTCGGCGCGAAGGAAATGTAGCAACGGGCAATGGGCGAGGTCCTGTAAAACCGCTTTTTGACCCCCTTTTGATGACGCCCAAAGATAAGCAAGCGCGCCGGCCCACGTGTGCAGCTCCGCGCTCCGGATGGGCGGCGCATCCATTCGACCTCGCAACCACGCCGGGAAGGCCTCCGCTGGCATCGGACGTGCCAAGCCAAAGCCCTGACCGAGTGGCGCTCGGATCCACTGCGCAGCTTCGACCGCACCCTCATCCTCCAGGCCTTCGACGACGGTGTTGTGCGCAAAGTCCTTGCCGATGCTCAACAGCGCAGACAGTAATCGCACAGTCCGAATCGGGTCACTTGAGAGTTTGCGAACCAGCGCTTGGTCGATCTTGACCGTGTCAAACGGCAAGTCGGCCAATCGCGACAAACTGTTGTAGCCCGAGCCCAAGTCATCGAGGCTGAGTCGCACACCCATGGTGTTCAAGGCATGAATCGCCTCCCCACTGCGCAAAGCATCCAGCGCTTCGCTTTCGAGAATCTCCAAGCTGAGACGATGCGAGGCGACCTGCGCGCTGCACAACGCCTGCTCGACCCAGAGCGGGCAATCCGGGTGAAGCAGCGTCGACGGCGGAAGATTCACTGCAATGTCAACCTCTATCCCCTGCGTATGCCACTCGCTGACGAGTTCAAGCGCCTGATGTAGCCCACGACGGAACAGCACATTCAGGTCGTGGGAACCCAATTCGTTGAGAAACTGCCCCGGAACCAATACGGTGCCGTCGTCCAAGTGCAAGCGCGCTAGCGCCTCTACCTTGGGAATCGCGCCGTTACGCAGGTCGACAATGGGCTGGACCCACATGCGCAGACCTTTGCCGTAGAGGCTTTCCCGGACGGTACGCGCGTACGCGAGATCCGGCGTGCCGTCACCGCGAATTTGCGAACTCAGGATTGCCTCGAACCGAGTACGCAAGAGATCCAGCCACGAATGGACCCAGTCCGACGAGAACTGGTTGGGGTAGGCGCCGGTAAGTAGCAGGACGCTGTCGACCTCTTGGAGATTTGCAAGCGGCAACGCCACTGCGCATCGCCAGCCGAGTTCGCGCGCTAGCTCGCGCCAGTGTTCGTGCGGGGGATCGGATTGATCGGCTTCGACGACGTGGATCTCGCGGCTGAACCAGGCCTTCGATAAAGGGCCGCATCCCAAGCCAAGTTGCGGATCAAGTCTCAGATAGGGCGCGTCAAGATCGATTGCCTGTTGCAGACGTTCGGAATCAACACCTGCCAAAGCCTCGATGCGCAACCTACCATCGTGATCCGGGCGGAACAGTCCCGCGTGACGGATACCGGGAAGTCCAACCAGTGAGCTGAGCTCATGCAATATCGCCTCTGGCCAGCCGACATGTTCGACGGCGGGCGTACGTAATACAGCAAAGTACGCACCAGTGGTCTTGCTTATCGCACCCATCTGGGTCTGCACGTCCAGCCGTAATCTGGCAGCGGCGACCCGCATCATTTCATAACGCTTGCTCGAGAAAAGCGGTGTCGCCTCCAGGTGTTGACGCAGCAGGTCTTCGAACAGCGCATACATACGTTCCAGGTCTTCAAGCGGCAGCCCGACCAGTGCGTGGATCCGGCCAAGATGGAGCGCCCGCTCCTCGATAGATGCCCGACTACGCTGGGGGTTAAGCAAGTCCAGGAGGTGGCTAGTAAGAGACTGGCGAAGACGCTGCAATTTCTGGGCGGAAAGACCCCGAATAATCCGCTCAAGATGCGGCTGCCGGCGCAAGTTGTCGTCGAAAGCTGCGTCAAAGTGGTCGGCAACGCCCTTTAAACGGTCCTCTTCAATGGATCGCAATAGTTCTGCTGCCTTTACGCTATAAGGATCGAAAAGGCTCTCGGCAGGGGCAGGCAACTCCATGGGTTGCGCCTCCACGCCCCACCACTCCGATCGCTGGTTCTTGTGTGCTTTGACCTGATAGAGCGCTGCATCGGCCAAACGCATCAAGACATCGGGTTCCTTCGCATCACGGGGATACAGTGCCAAACCCATGCTCATCTCTATCTTGGCAATGCGTCCTTCGCCAAGATCGAACGCCGTCTCTACCGTGGTATGCACCCGCCTCAAGGCGATGACCAGCTGATCCATTATCCGATCGGGGTCGAGGAACTCCAGCAAAAGGACGAATTCATCGCCGCCCAAACGCGCCAGAAAATCGGCACCCCGGAGCTGCCCTCGCAAGCGCCTAGTGAACTGTTGCAACAGCAGGTCGCCCGCGGGATGACCGAAGGTGTCATTGACCGGCTTGAAATCGTCCAGATCGATGATGCCAAGCGCGAACGCACTCTGTTGCCTGTGCGCACGAGCGATTGCGCCAGGCAAAACCTCGTCCAGTGCCCTTCGGTTGGGGAGACTCGTCAGCTCGTCGGTTCGAGCCCGTTGGCTCTCCAGGGCCTGCAAGGTGTGCAGAGCTTCCTTGCGGTCAAGCGCGTCCAAGCCCTGACCAAGCAAGGCAGCAACGCGCTCGCATAGCTTGACGCTTGCGTCATGGAACACATCACGCTCGGGCGCCGCCATCACGAGCACGGCCCACGGTTGCCCGCTGCGCTTGATCACGGTCGCGAGTGCCGCCATCCAGCGATGCCGGAGTGCCGCTTCCTGCAAGGTTCCCTCACCAACGTGCGCGCAATAGTCATTTTTATAAACCGTGTGCCCTGCGCGCCACGCTTCCGCCATAAGGGAGCGCTCGTGGTTGAGTGGTACTGGAACGGAGTCCACCCACGTCACCCCTTCGCCTGCCTTGGCCAGTATTTGGAACACACCGTTGGCGGCAGGCTTGCCGATCCAGGAAGCGTGAAACAGCGTACCCTCGGCCAACTGCGCGCAGGTCTCAAAGAGCATCGCCGCTTCGTTGTCTGTGCGTAAAACTACGTCGGCTGTCTGGAGCAGGGCGTGGTAAAGACCCTGCAGGTCGCGATAGGCGCGCCTCTGCTGGACCAGAACCGTCACATCTCGTTGCACTCCGATGTAATGGGTGATTTGCCCGCGCGCATCACGCACGGCATCCAGGTGCAGTTGATTCCAGAAGGGAGAGCCGTCCTTTTTCGTGTTGAGGATTTCGCCGTCAAAGCGCTCCCCCTTGACCAGCGCCTCGCGAATACGATCCACGGTCCTAACATCGGTGCGGCCGTCTTGGATGAAGTTACAGTTTCGACCCAGTACCTCTTCGGCGGGATACCCCGTCATAGCCGAAAACGCGGGATTCACATAGGTCAGCCTGCGTCCTGCATCGGCAATGGTCAGCCCCTCGGAAAGGGCGCTGACGCTGCGTTCGAGCAACTTCAGTCGCTGCCGGCTGGCCAGAAGATCCAGACCGCGGGATACATCGAAGCTGAGCTCGATCAGGAGCTCCTGGAGTTCGTACTCGAGGACTTCACCTTGCGATGCATAGAGGACGAACTCTCCCCACATCCGGCCTCCATGCAATATGGGGAGGACGGCCGCCATCTCGATGTGCTCATCCGGCACATTGGCGCTCCCCGGTGGATCGGCAACACCCTGACTGTGCGCTCCGAGGCTGAAAAGGGGTGACTGCTCACGCCAGACCCGCCCCACGGGTCCCTGCCCCTCAGGAATCGACGCATCGATGGAGAAATCGATGCTCGCCAAATAATCGTTCGTGTCGCCTGCGCTGGCCAGCACCTCAAAGCGGCCGCTCGCGTCCGGACAGCCGATCCACGCCAGTTGGACCCTGGGAATCCGAACGGCTAGGTCGCAAATTGCCTTCAATACGGCGTGTTCGTCATCGGCAAGCGCCAGCGTTTGATTGATCTGGGCCAGGATCTGGTTCGAGATCAGAAGCTGAGCGTTGTGCCGGGAAAGTCGCTGCTTCTCGGTGATGTCGGTGCCGATGGTGACGAGGTAAGCCGGTTGCCCGCTTTCGTCTTCCATGACGCTGTTGATCCAGTTGAAAAGCCGCCGCTGGCCTGACCGCGAGACCCAATGATTGGTAGCCTCGTGCGGAAGCGCGCGTTCGCGCATCGCTTTGAAAATGTCTTGGACCTCGGGACGCTCTTCCTCAGGAATGAAGCGAGTCCAGAAGTAAGGCTTGCCTCGAACTTCGGCCGTCGTATAGCCAACGAATCGCTCAGCTCTCGCGTTCAGGCGCACGATGCAGCCATTGGCATCAAGGACCATTGCGACGCCGCCGATGTTGTCAAACAGCGTCTCGCTGAACTGGGTGGCTTCTTGCGCCTCGTGCGCCAAGCGCAAGCTTGCCCTTGCGCTGGCCAGATGCCGTTCGAGAAGAATGGCTATTCGCCAGCTTGCAAGAAGGAGCAGGAAGAAGCTGACGACTTCGAACACCCAGCGCACAGGGGCGTTTCGCCGATATTGGCGACCAGCCAACCCAGCTGGCCAGTAGACGCGGACCTGAAGGGGCAGCCCGGGAACCGCGATGCTCAACCGAGCCGCCTCGGGAAGCGAAGATGGAAATCGGATATGCCCTTGGTCCCAGACCCCGACAACGCTGCCATCACGCAGGTCCTGCAGGGCAATGGACAAATAGCGTTTTTTCGCCGAACCCGCGGACATCCCCAGGAGCTCCTCGATCCGGTAGGGGGATCCGACGAAAAAGCGCGTATGCCCCTGCGACCCTCGCACCCTGTAACGCATGGTCAGGACTGACGCATGGACCCGAGCAGCCCAGCGGTCTTGCCCGAGGAGAAGGTCCGGCTGGTCAGGCAAAGGGGTGAACTGACCACCCGGCGTAATCGGTTGATCACTTTGATGCTGCGTTGACCAGAGGATCGCTTTGCCATCGGCCGACTGAATATTGAAGGCGTAAAGGCTTGGATGCAGTGCCATGAAGCGCTGCACTTTCAACACGACATCAGGCGCTGGCCGGGATGGATCGGCCTGTGGCCCCAGGAGTGCTAAGGCGATGAATTGCAGTTCCGTGAACTGCATCCGCAGCCGCTTCGCGATCAACGCCGCGTAGTCCGAAGCAACGACTCGCGCATCTCCCGCGACATTCGCCCTTACTTGGACATATTGCTCGCGTTCTACCCAGCCGGTGCCCAGCAGCAGCATTGAAACGGGAAGCGCCAAGGCAATGATGCGGATCACGCGTTGTGCGCGAGGGGACTGAAGCAAAGTCCGTAGCCGTAGCACGATCACCTGGAAAGGGCTCCTCTGACTGGTATCGGTCACGAGTTATCGGCACATTGGGCGATTTGCTGAACCGGAGGCGGCCGGCTAGGTCACTGAAATCTTTCGGTATGACGGGTTGGCCAGCGTGCATTGCACTCGCGACTAACTCTGGCGTACTCAGCGACAGGCTACGCGTTCTCTCGCCGTGCGCGCGGGGCGCTGGTCTTCACGCTCTATCCAATCCGGTGGCGATTTCCCCGGGCACCATCGCACCAGATTACCGAGATCGACCACCTCACTCAGGCGCCAAAAGCGCGTCTAGATCGTCTTGATCGAAGCTGAGCCGCTCGCGACTGCCACCGCCCTCGAGCACGGCCTCGGCAAGTTCAGCCTTGCGCGCCTTCAGCTCCTCAATGCGTTCCTCCACCGTACCCGCGGTGATCAGGCGGAACACGAACACCGGCTTGTCCTGTCCGATGCGGTGGGCTCGGTCGCTGGCCTGTGCCTCGGCGGCGGGATTCCACCACGGGTCGTAGTGGATCACGGTGTCGGCAGCGGTGAGGTTGAGTCCTACGCCGCCAGCCTTGAGCGAGAGCAGAAACAGCGGCACCTCACCCTGCTGGAACTGCTGCACCGGCGTGGCGCGGTCGCGCGTCTCGCCGGTGAGGGTGACGTAGGGAATGCGACGACGATCAAGCTCACTCGCGATCAGCTTGAGCATGCCGGTGAACTGCGAGAACAGCAGCACCTTGCGGCCTTCATAGAGTAGCGGCGGCAACATGTCCATCAGCAGCTCGAACTTGGCCGAGCCCTGCACGCCACGCGCGGCTTCGAGCTTCACCAGCCGCGGATCGCAGCAGACCTGGCGCAGTTTGAGCAATGCGTCGAGCACCACGATGCCCGAGTGCTGAATGCCGCGCTGGGCGATCACCTCGCGCAGCTCCTCGGCCAGCGACAGGCGCAAGCCTTCGTAGAGTTCGCGCTGGCGGCCTTCCAGCACCACGCGGCGAGTGATCTCCGTCTTGGGCGGCAGCTCCGCGGCCACCTGCGCCTTGGTGCGGCGGAGGATGAAGGGTGCGAGCCGGCGGTTTAGGCGCTGCTGGCACTCTTCGTCGCGCTGCTTTTCGATCGGCACGCGGTAGAAGCGGCGGAAGGCGTTCTCGTCGCCGAGCAGGCCGGGCACGGCAAGGTCCACCTGCGACCACAGCTCACCCAGGTGGTTTTCCAGTGGCGTGCCGGTGAGGCACACGTGGCGGCGCGTGCGCAGGCTGAGCAGGGCGCGCCGCGCCTGCGTGCGCGGGTTCTTCACCTGTTGCGCCTCGTCCAGCACGGTGAGTGCGAACGGCTGCTTGCGCAGCGGCACCACGTCGCGCGGCAACAGCGCGTAGCTGGTGAGCACGATGTCCTGCGCTCCTAGCTGGACGAATGCGTCGGCGCGTTGCGGGCCATGCAGGGTGAGTACCTTGAGCGTGGGTGCGAAGCGCGCGATCTCTGCCTGCCAGTTGGGGATCAGGCTGGTCGGCACCACCACCAGCGCGGGCTGGTTGAGCGCACCGCTTTCCTTCAGCGCCAGCAGGTGGGTGATCAGCTGCAGCGTCTTGCCCAGGCCCATGTCGTCGGCGAGCACGCCGCCCACGCCGGCCTCGGCCAGCGCGTTCAGCCAGCGCAGGCCTTCACGCTGGTACGGGCGCAGCTCGACGGTGAGTCCTGCGGGCAAGGCATCGCTGGCGCGCTCGGCGGCGTCGCGCAGGCGCGTGGTGAAGCCGCGTAGCGTCTCCGGCGCCTCCAACGCGCCGTCGCTGGCCAGGGCCTGGGCCAGCTCATCCAGCCGCCCCGCCTGCACGCGCGGCAGGTGCAGTTTGGTGCGCGGCTTTTCCAGGTATTCGGCAAGCGGCGCCAGCAGGCCGCGCAGTTCCTTGAGCCGCACCGGCACGCGTCGGCGCTCGTCCACCGGGGCGTACCACACCGCATCCTCCGGCTCGTTCGGCGCAGGACTGAGGTTGAGCTGGTGGTCGGCCAACGCCTGCGCCACGGCAGGCAGCAGGTTGTGGCGCTTGCCTTCCAGCTCGATGCCGATTTCCAGATCGAAGGCATGGTCGTCGGCATCTTCCGCCGCCTGGCCGTACCAGCGCACCGGGCCTTCCAGCACCTCGAACGGAAAGCTGGGGGCGTACTCCAGCACGAAGCCGTCGGCTTCCAGCTTGGGCCGCAGCGCCAGCCAGCGCGCCGGCGTGTTCACTTCCAGCGCACCCGCATGGCCGGTGCCGGGGAACAGCCAGGCGTCGTCGGGCAAGGTGTCGGCCATGTCCCAGGGCAGGCCCTCGGTATCCACGGCAGGGGTAAGACCGGCGCGTTCAAGGTGCTCCATGGTGGCAAGCTCCTCGGCACGGCGGCGCGCAATCTCCACCAGCTGGCCGTTGCGCACGCGGCGCACCAGCGGTTCGCCGCCCCTGCCCGGCAGGCGTTCGCCGGCGTAGTCGAAGGAGAGCCGCGCCCACGCCAGCGGCGGCGTGCCAGAGGCCAGGCGCGCATGGCGGGTCAGCGCATGCAGGGTCAGCACCGGCTTGGGCGCCAGCTCCGCGCGATGCAGTTCGTCGAACACCCGTGGCGGCGGGATGCGCGCGGCCAAGCGGCTGTTCGGCAAGGCTTCGGCAAAACTTTGGCCGAAGTCGTGCCTGAGTGGCGGCAGGTCCAGCCACGCCGTTTCCTCTGGCGCGGCTTCCAGGTGGCCCAGCGTGGCGTGTTCGGCGTCGAGGTACCACAGGCCGTCGATACGCAGCAGCCGCTGACTGTGCGGCAACTGCGGCAACAGGCGCTGGCCGCCGTCCGGCTCCAGTTGCCAGTGCCAGTTGAGCGCATGCGCGCGCCCGCGCGACAGCCGCAAGCCGGCCAGGCCACCAAGGAAGCAGGGTGCGGTATCCAGCAGTTCGACCAGCAGGCCGTCGCCGACGTGGCCGCCAAGCCGCGCGTAGTTGCGACTCTTACGCTGGCTCTGCGGCAGGCCGAGCACGGCAGCGCCAAGCCGTTGCTCGTGCGGCGGCAACGGTGCCTGTACCAGCAAATGGCCATCCAAAGGCGTGGGCCGCACATAGCGACCGTGTTCGCCCACCGCCAGGAGCACCGGCGCCACGTCGAGGTGCGCCGCGGCGGCACCTTCGTCCGGCATCACCTCGAGGAAGAAGCCCAGCACGACGTGCTCGTCGCTGGCCGGCGCCTTGGGCGCGTCCAGCAGGCGGCGCCAGGTCGGCGGCAGGCCGCCGACCGACGTTGCGCGTGGTTTCCCGTCCGGCTGCTGCATGCGCATGCGCCCCGTGGCGACGACCAAAACTCCGAGCTTAGCAGGCTCACGCCGTAGTTCGCGTGCCGCCGCGGGCGAACTTTCGGCGCTTCAGGCGTTACCGAACAGGCCGTGCGGGTACTCGGGCTTCTGCTCGCGCGCCATCAGCATCTTCAGGCCCTCGGCGGGCGTGACTTCGCCGTGCAGCACGGCGCGCACGCTTGCGCTGATCGGCAAGTCCAGCGCGTGCTGGTCAGCCAGCCGAGCCACTTCGTCGGCGGCAAGCACACTCTCCACCACCTGGCCGATCTGCCGCACCGCCTCGTCGATGGCGACACCCTTGCCCAGTGCCAGGCCCAGGCGGCGGTTGCGCGACAAGTCGCCGGTGCAGGTAAGCACCAGGTCGCCGAGGCCCGACAGGCCGATCAGCGTTTCGGGACGCGCGCCCAGTGCCACGCCAAGGCGCAGCATCTCGTTCATGCCACGGGTGATCAGGCCGGCGCGGGCATTGAGGCCCAACGCCATGCCGTCGGCGATGCCAGTGGCCACCGCCAGCACGTTCTTCATCGCGCCGCCGAGCTCCGCGCCCAACATGTCGCCGCCGGTATAGGCGCGCAGGTTGGGCGCGTGCAGCAGGTTGGCCACGCGCTGCGCGCAGGCGGCGTCCTCGGAATGCACGGTGACCGCGCTGGGCAGGCCGGCGGCGACTTCCTTGGCGAACGAGGGACCGGTGATGACCGCCGCCGGATGGCCCGGCAGGCGCTGCGCCACCAGCTCGTGCAGGAAGCGCCCGGTGCCCGGCTCGAAGCCCTTGGTGGCCCAGGCCAGCGTGGCGCCCGGCGCCAGCAGCGGTGCCACGTCGTCCAGCATCGCGGCGAAGGCATGGCTGGGCACCACCAGCAGCACCACCTCCGCGTCGCGCACGGCGTCGGCCAGGTTCGGTTGGTAAGCCAACGCTTCCGGCAACACGATGCCCGGCAGGTAGCGCTGGTTGCAACGCGCCGCGGCGATTGCCTCGAGCGCCTCCGGGTCGCGCCCCCACAGGCGCGTGGGCACGCCGTTGCGCGCCGTCAGCGCGGCCAGCGCGGTACCCCAGGAACCGGCACCGAGTACCGCCAGGGTGGGCTGTTGCGTCATGCGCGGGCTCAGCTGTTGAGCTGGGCCGGTGCGTCGCCGCCTGCCGCCATGCGGCGCATCTGCTCGGCGTACAGAGCGTCGAAGTTGATCGGCTGCAGCAGGAACGGCGGGAAGCCGCCCTCCAGCACCATCGAGGAGATCACCTGGCGCGCATACGGGAACAGCAGGTTCGGACAGTAGCTGCCGATCACGCCGGCCAGCTCGTCCGCGCCGAAGCCAGCGATGCCGAACAGGCCGGCCTGCTCCACCTCGGCAAGGTAAGCCGTGCGCTCGCCCAGCGTGCAGGTCAGGGTGATGCTGAGCACGACCTCGTAGAGGTCGTTGCCCAGGTCCATGGCCTTGTGGCCGAGGTTCAGCTGCACCTGCGGAGCGGCCTGGTCGGACTCGCCGCTGAATTCCTGGAAGATCTGCGGTGCACCCGGCACCTCGAAGGAGACGTCCTTCACGTAGATCTTCTGCAACACCAGCTGCGGCGGGTTGCCCTGCGCGCTGGCCTGGCCGTTGGTGGCGACTTCTGCCATGGGAATCCTCGATCGGTCTGGCGTCAAAAGAGGCTGATTGTTTCATACCTGCCGGCCGCATGCACCCGCAGTCCGCGCGGCGGATTGCGCACGGGCCTGCTTTTGCTGGATAATGCGCGGCTCGTTACCGCCGACCCGACTGGTTCGGGGAGTCCGCCTCGCGATGCGGACCTCGCGGCAAGGCAAGCGCAACACCCTCCAGCATCGCGTGGCGCTCGGCGCCGCTGGGCCGATGTCGCCCTGGCCAACGGGCGGTCAACAGAACATTACGGAGCCCGTCATGGCCCGCATTTGCCAAGTCACCAAGAAGGGTGTGCAGACCGGCAACAACGTCTCGCACGCGAACAACAAGACCCGCCGCCGCTGGCTGCCGAACCTGCACGAGCGTCGCTTCTGGGTCGCCAGCGAGAACCGCTGGGTCAAGCTGCGCGTTTCCAACCACGCGCTGCGCACCATCGACAAGAAGGGCATCGAGGCCGTGATCGCCGAGCTGCGTGCCCGCGGTGAGAAGGTCTAAGGAGAACAGTCATGGCTAAGGGTGCAAACGACAAGATCCGCCTGATTTCTTCGGCCGGTACCGGCCACTTCTACACAACGCAGAAGAACAAGAAGAACACGCCGGAAAAGTTCGAGTTCAAGAAGTACGATCCGGTCGTGCGCAAGCACGTGATCTACAAGGAAGGCAAGATCAAGTGAGGTACCCAAAACCCGCCGCAAGGCGGGTTTTTTCTTGCCCCACCCAGATGATCCTTACGCCTTCCACGCCGCCTGCTCGGCCGACTCGCCGGCTCATCGCGGCTGGCTGAAAATCGAACGGGTCGCCTGAACCCGGATGCCCGGACATCGTCTTCGACGGCCTCCACGCGCAATGCGATCGCCGGGCAGATTTCCTCCCCCACGGCCGTCCCCGGCTGCCGACCCTACAGGGGCGGCCCGGACACACCTCGTTATTGCGTGCGGACCACAAAGCCGGGTGCACCACCGGGCTGCCACGGCGTTATCGTGGAAGTCCGGGCGACATCGCCCTCGCCGGAGGAACCCGCCATGAACCGCCGTACCGTCCTGCATGCGCTATTTGCCGCGCTGGCCCTTCTGACCCTGCCCGCGATGGCCGGGAAGACGACACCCGGCAACGTCAGCGTCCGCTACGACCATCCCGAGCATTTCACCGAAACGCGCAAGATACGTGCGCTGGCGCCGATGCGCGCCGACGAGGATTACCTGAAGGTACTGAAGGCTTACATCGAGCAACGCGCCAGCAAGATGCTCCCGCCGGGTGAACATCTGGCCATTGTGGTCACCGACATTGACCGTGCGGGCAATTTCGAGCCATGGCGTCCCTACCCGATGAGCGAGGTACGCATCATCAAGGACATCTACCCGCCACGCATCGACCTGCGCTTCCAGTTGTTCGACGCCAGCGGCAAGGTGATCCGCGAAGGCACACGCAAGTTGCGTGACCCGGCATTCATGTCCGACAGCATCGCCACCTCGTCCAGCGGCAACCTGCGCTACGAGAAGGCCTTGCTGGACCGCTGGCTGCGCAAGGGACCCGACCACCTCTGAATGCCCTGCGCCGCACGCAGAAACGCAAAGCCCGCCAAATGGCGGGCTTTGCGTTTGCGAGCCGTCGTGACGGATCAGGCGGCGACCGCGTAGCCCTTGAGCCGTGCGGCGAACTCCTGCAGCGCACGGATGCCACTCTGCTCGGCCTCGACGATCCACTGCTGCAGGCCCTTGAGCGCCTGGTCGGCGCCACGCTGGTCCATCAGGGCGGCGAGGCGGCTGCGAAAGTCACACACCGTGCGCAAGGTTGGGCGCTTGGCCAGCACGGCCTGCAGCTTGCTGCTGCCGTCGCTGTCCAGCCAGCGGCCGCCGTCAGCCAAGGCGCGGCGCAGGCGACGCGGCACCGACTTGATGTTCTCGCCGGCATGCTGCGCCTCGTCACGCAGGGTGGGCACGATCACGTTGCGGTAGTAGTCAGTCATCGCCTGGAAGCGATGGGTGAGCAAAGCCTTCAGCGTCTCGGTGTCGGGCAGCGGCACGTTGGGGCGAACGTCCAGCGTGGGCGCCACGCGCAGCACCTTGGCCAAGCCCACGGCGCGCAGGCCACAGATCACCGCCCAACCGATGTCGAACTCCCACTTGCGCAACGCGAACTTGGCCGAGCTGGGGAAGGCATGGTGGTTGTTGTGCAGCTCCTCGCCGCCGATCCAGAAGCCCCATGGCACTAGGTTGCGCGAGGTGTCGGCACTCTCGAAGTTGCGGTAGCCGGCCCAGTGGCCGATGCCATTGACGAAGCCAGCAGCCCAGAACGGGATCCACATCATCTGCACAGCCCAGATCGCCGCGCCGATCACGCCGAACAGCGCAAGATCGATGATCAGCATCAGCGCCGGGCCGGAATACGGATGCGCGCCGTAAACCTTGTGCTCAATCCAGTCGTCCGGCGTGCCGCGGCCGTACTGCTGCATGTCTTCCTTGGAGTGGCAGGCGTCGCGGTACAGCGACACGCCGTCCCAGAACACCTTCTTGATGCCGTAGATCACCGGGCTGTGCGGATCTTCCTCCGTTTCCACCTTGGCGTGGTGCTTGCGGTGCACCGCCACCCACTCGCGGGTGACCATGCCGGTGCTGAGCCAGCCCCAGAAGCGGAAGAAGTGCGCGAGCACCGGGTGGAAATCCACGCCCCGGTGGGTCTGGCTGCGGTGCAGGTACAGCGTCACCGTGAAGATGGTGAGCTGGGTGGCCACCAGCAGGTAGACCAGCATGCCGACCCAGCCGGCATGGGTGAGGCCGCTGGACAGGAAGTTCAGCACGGTATCGAACATCGGAGGGGACTCGGGTGGTTGTGGCGGCAGTCTAGAAGGGGTTTGCCATACCCGCCAGCATGTTACGTGGACGTGGCTTGCACTTTCGTTAAAGCGGTTCCGTGACGGCCACAGGTTGTCTTAGAGATGGGGGCGCATCGACAATCGCCCAATGACCAACGTCAACTCCGCTCTCTCGCCCCTGCTGCAACTGGAACGGGTCGCCCGCCGGCGCGCCGGGCGCGCGGCCGTGCAGGACCTGAACCTGGAACTGGCACCCGGCCAGGTGCTGGGCCTGCTCGGTGTTAACGGCGCGGGCAAGTCCACTACGCTGGCGATGATCGCCGGTGCTTTGCGGCCGGACAGTGGCGCGATCCGCCTGAGCGGCGAGGATTTCCTGGAACGGCCGGAACGGGCGCGCCGCCTGATCGGCTGGTTGCCCGAGCGCGCGCCGGCATGGCCGGAGCTGACCGTAGCCGAACACCTTGACGCCCACGGCCGCCTGCGCGGCCTACGCGCGCCCGAAATGCGCGCTGCCCGCGCGACCATCGTCGAACGGCTGGACCTGCAGCCGCTGGCGCGCCGCCTGGCGGGCACGCTTTCTCAGGGCCAGCGCCAGCGGCTGGGGCTGGCCTGCGCGCTGCTGCATAGCCCGGCACTGCTGGTACTGGACGAACCGGCCAACGCGCTCGATCCGGTGCAGGTCGGCTCGCTGCGCAAGCTGATCCGCGAGCAGGCTGCCGCGGGTACCGCGGTGATCCTGTCCACGCACGTCTTGGTCGAAGTCACCGCGGTATGCGACCGCGTGGCGATCCTGCACGAGGGCCAGTTACGCCACGACGGCCCGGTCCGGGCCGACGACCATGCCGCGCTGGAACGCCGCTTTTTCGAGATCGCCATGCAAGGCGCCACCCCAGCGGCGCGCGCTGCATGACGCTGCTCGCCATGTTCCGCCTCGAGGTGCGTCGCCTGCGCGTGCAACCGCTGGCCTGGGTGCTGCTGGCGTTGAGCCTGGCCTGGCTGGGCTGGTGCTTCACCCGCCTGCTGGGCGACTTTCTAGCCAACGAGATCAAGCTCGCCGCGCTGCCGGACGGCCCCGGTTACGTGGACCTGGTGGCGGTGCCGCTGCTGGGCCAGATGGCGCAGCTCGCCTTCCTGGTGGTTCCGCTGCTTGCCATGTCCACGCTGGCTGGCGAACGGCGCCATGGCACGCTGCCGCTGCTGTTAGCCGCCGGCGCGCCGGCGTCGCGCATCGTGCTGGGCAAATACGCCGCCCTGCTGCTGTGGCTGCTACTGTGGCTGCTGCTGGTGCTGGCCATGCCGCTCTCGCTGGCGCACGCCACCACGCCAGACTGGGGCAAGCTGGCCGCTGCCACGCTGGGCATCGTCCTGATGCTGGCCGCATTGGCGGCACTGACCCTGGCCGCGTCGGCCTTCACCGCGCACCCGGCCATCGCCGCCGTGCTGGGCCTGCTGATCGGCCTGGGATTGTGGACGGTGAACCTCGGCGCGCAGATGGCCGGCCTCGACGGCGGCGCCATCAACTGGCTGGCGATGAGCACGCACGAGCAGAACCTGCTGCGCGGCCTGGTCTCCACCACGGACATCGCCTGGTTCGTCCTGCTGATCGCGGTATGCCTCGCCCTGGCCACGCGCCGTGTGGCGGCCGACAGGGAGCGCGGCTGAGATGAGACTTTCCCGACGTCTGGATGGTTGGTTGTTCGCCGTGCTCCTGCTGGCGGGTGCCGGCGCCCTCGGCTTCTTCAGCACGCGTTACGCGCACGTTTCCGACTGGACGGCAAACGGCCGCCTCAGCCTGTCGCCGCGCAGTCGGGCCGTGCTGGCCCAGTTGCACGGTCCGGTGGACATCGTCAGCTACGCCAGCCCGCAGGGCGACCTGCGCGCCCAGGTCGCCGGCTTCCTGCAGCGCTACCGGCAAGCCAAGCCCGACCTCACCCTGCGCTTCGTCGATCCGCAACAGGACCCGGCCAGGATGCGCCAGCTCGGCATCTCCGTGGACGGCGAGCTGATCCTGCATTACCACGGCCACCAGCAGCAGCTGACGGAGCTTTCCGAGGACAGCGTGACCAATGCACTGCAACGCCTGATCCGCGGCCGTGACCGCATCGTCGCCTTCGTCACCGGCGATGGCGAGCGGCTGCCCTCGGGCCGGGGCGGCGCGGACATGGGCATGCTGATGGGCCAGCTCGCGCAGAGCGGCCTGCGCTCGGTGCCGCTGAGCTTTGCTCAGGCGAGCGCCGTGCCGCAGGGTACCGACCTGGTGGTGCTGGCCAGCCCCACTTCCGACTTGCCCGCCGGCGCGACGCAGGCGCTGGTGAACTACGTGCAGGATGGCGGCAACCTGCTGTGGCTGCGCGACCCCGCCAACGACGACCTCGGCCTCAAGCCGCTGGCTAACGCCCTCGGCGTGCAGGTGCTGCCCGGCGTGCTGGTGGACGGCGCGGGCAGTGCGCTGGGACTGGGCGACCCGCGCCTGCTGGCGGTGGCGCAGTATCCGCCCAACCCGATCACGCTGGGCTTCCAACTCGCCACGCGTTTCCCGCAGGTTGCCGCGCTGGCGCGTACCGGCGCGGGGGGCTGGACGGTGACGCCACTGCTGCGCTCCAGCGCGCAGAGCTGGACCGAATTCCATCCCATCGACAACGCACACCCCTCGGCCATCCACTACGACGCGGCGGCAGGCGAGTTCAAGGGTCCGTTGGACTTCGGTTTCGCGCTGGCGCGGCTCTCGCCCAGCCCCGGCAAGCGCGAGCAGCGGGCGGTGGTGATCGGCGACGGCGACTTCCTCTCCAACGCCTACCTCGGCCAGGGCGGCAACCGCGCGCTGGGCGAGCGCATCTTCAACTGGCTGCTGGGCGACGATGCGCTGGTCGACCTGCCACGCGAAGGCGTGCCCGACCGCGTGCTGCGCATCGGCCAGGGTGAGCTCAACGCCACCACCATCGGCTTCATGGTGGTGCTGCCGCTGCTGCTGCTGCTGGCCGGCGGCCTGTTGGCCTGGCGCCGTCGCCGCGCATGAAGCGCGCCGCACGCACGCGCCTCTTCATGCTGCTCGGCGTGGCCGTGCTGGTCGCGGCGGCGGTGTGGCAACGGCAGCGCGACGATCGCAACCTGCCGGGCAAGCTGACCACGCTCGATCCGGGCACGATCACGCAACTGGCGCTGCAGCTCGGCGACACGCCGGTCGTGCGCTATTCAAAGCGCGGCGGCCATTGGTGGCGCGCCGATGGCCAGCGTGCCGACGACCGCTACCTGGCCACGCTCGCCGAGACCGCCGCCGCGCCCGTGCTGCAATGGCGCGCCATCGGCGACTTCGACGCCGCGAAGATCGGCCTTGCCCCGCCGCAGGCCGTGCTCACGCTGGATGGCCAACGCCTGGCGTTCGGCGCGATGTCCGCCACCGGCCCGCAGTGCTACGTGCAAGTGGGAGCCCGCGTGGCACTGGTATCGCTGCGCTTCATGCCGCAGCCGGCGCCGCAGAAGCGGATCGGCTTGCACTGATGCCGGAACTGCCGGAAGTCGAGACCACTCGCCGCGGGATCGCGCCGCACCTGGTCGGCCGGCGCGTGACGGCGGTGACGCTGCGCCGCCCCGACCTGCGCTGGCCGATCCCGCGCGAGGTCGTCGAGCTGCTGCCTGGCCAGCGCATCGAAGCGGTGGAACGCCGGGCGAAATACCTGCTGCTGCATACGCAGGCCGGCAGCGCACTGCTGCATCTGGGCATGAGCGGCATGCTGCGCGTGCTGCCGCCCGATGCGCCGCTCGGCCCGCACGACCACGTCGACATCGCCGTGGATCGCGGTACCCATACAGGCCCACGCGTACTGCGCTTCACCGACCCGCGCCGCTTCGGCTGCCTGCTGTGGCAGGCGCCCGGCAGCACACACGAGCTGCTGGCGAAGCTTGGCCCAGAGCCGCTCACCGACGCCTTCGACGGCGAGCTGTTGTGGCATCTTTCGCGCGGCCGCACCGCCGCAGTGAAACTGTTCCTGATGGACAATGCCGTGGTGGTGGGCGTGGGCAACATCTACGCTAGCGAGGCGCTGTTCGCGGCCGGCATCGATCCGCGCCGTGAAGCCGGCAGCGTGTCGCGCGCACGCTACGCGCGGCTCGCCGCCGAGGTGAAGCGGATCCTCGCCTATGCGATCGAACGCGGCGGCACCACGCTGCGTGAC
>DAIDKO010000097.1 GCA_027450005.1 Rhodanobacter sp.
GCCCAATGCCCGGCTCGAAGCCTCCGCGCTGGAGCAGCACTGCGCGCTGCCGGGCGCCGAGCGGCGCTGGCTGGCCGAAGCCCTCGCCCGCCTGGGAGCCTCGGCCCGCTCCGCGCACCGGGTGCTGCGCGTGGCGCGAACCATCGCTGACCTGGCGGGCTCACCGCGCATCGCGCGCCCGCATCTGGCCGAGGCGCTGCAGCTGCGCAGGGCACTGGGTGGCGCGTAGCCATCGGGGCCTCGAACTGTTCAATAAATAGTTGCTCGAAGTCGAGCACTCATTTGCAATCTAAGCCGCAAGTTCTGGGGTGTCAGCCTGTGAAGAGGAAGGCTCTGGCGCGCGCCGCAAGGTGCGCGTGAAACCAGCCTCGACGAAGCAGGAATTCAGCTTCGATCATGTTTGCGCATGATCGAGCAAGTCTGACGGAACGGCCAGTCGTGGGCGATCGCATTGCCGCCAAGGGCAGTGGCGGACAACCTCGGCTTCGGGCGGGTCGTTGATAAGTTACAGCTAGCGGTGCGTGTCATGTTTCTTAAAACATATAACTATCAATTACTTAAGATCTTCCGCTGAATTGCGGAGCGCCGTGTTGACCTGAAATCCTGCTGGATTACGCAATACAGCTTGTGAAGCTCCCCCGGGGCGGTGGCTTGGGGCTCGTGTGCCTGAAGTGGCGAGGGGTGTTGGGGGAGTGGCGACAACCGCGGGTGCCTGCGGTTGCGGGCTGGCGGGAGAAGAAGGTATGCCGTATCGGATGACCATGCAGTCGGACCTGGGCGACCAGTGGTCGATCGCCAGCTTGTCGGGCAGCGAGCAACTCGGGCGGCTGTTCTCTTACCAGGTGAGGGCGTGGAGCGAGGACGGCAGCATCAATCTGGTCTCGCTGCTTGGCAGCACGATCACGGTGACCTACGAGGAGGAGGGTTATAAGCGGCACTTCAATGGCATCGTCGCGGAGGCCACGCAAAGTGGTCTCGAGACCTTCCAGGGCAAGGCCTATACCGCCTACGCGGTCACCTTGGTGCCGAAGGCGTGGTTGCTGATGCACAAGGTGGATTGTCGTATCTATCTCAACCAGTCGGTGCCCGACATCATCAAGGCCGTGCTTGCCGAGGTCGGCTACAGCGACGTCAAGCTCGACCTGAGCGGCAGTTACGCCGCTCGCGAATACTGCGTGCAGTATCGCGAGGACTATTTCAACTTCATCAGCCGCCTGATGGAGCAGGAGGGCATCTACTACTACTTCAAGCATGCGAATGGCGTGCACACGATGGTGCTGGCCGATGCGCTAGGAGCGCACTCGGCCACCGATGGTTTTGCCACTTTGCCGTTTCTCCCGCAGGCGGGCAGCAGCGGCACCCTGCACGAAATCGCCGTCGTCGATTTCACGCCGACCCGGGCGATGCATACGCTCAAGTATTCGTTGACCGACTACGACCCACTGAAGCCGAAGGCTTCCCTGCTTGGCGTGGACACCGTCGACAATGCCGGTGGTAACCATTCGATGTCGGGCCTTGAGTCGTTCGACTATCCCGGCGACCACGACACTGCGGCCAAGGGCCAGCATTACGCCCAGGTGCGGGTCGAGGCGATCAACGCCATGCAGTCGTGCTTCAACGGCTCGACCAACGCAAGCGGGTTGCTGACGGGCGCCTTGTTCACGTTGAAAGGACACCTGCAGGCCGCGTTGAACCAGGAATACCTGGTGGTCGGTTCGACCGTGCACATCGAGAACCCTCTGGGTGGCGACGGCGGTGCGGCCGAGGAAGGGTTCCACTGCAGCTTTTCAGCCATCCCGAGCAAGCAGCCGTTCCGCACCATGCCGGTGGCGGTCAAGCCGATGGTCGTTGGCCTGCAGACGGCGGTGGTCACTGGCAGCGACACGGCCGAAGACATCGCCGTGGACAAGTACGGCCGCATCCAGGTCACATTCCACTGGAACAAGCCGGACAAGAAGAACGCCCAGAGCTCCTGTCCCGTGCGGGTGGCATCGGCCTGGGCCGGCAAGAGCTGGGGTGCGGTGAGCATCCCGAGGATCGGCCAGGAAGTGGTAATCAGCTTCCTGGAGGGGGATCCCGATCGCCCGCTGGTGATCGGCAGCGTCTACAACGCCGACAACATGCCGCCCTACGCGTTGCCTGACAACAAGACCCAGAGCGGCATCAAGAGCCGCAGCCTGCTCGGCGGCACCGACGACTTCAACGAGCTGCGCTTCGAAGACAAGAAAGGCAGCGAAGACTTCTTCATGCATGCGCAGAAGGACATGCACGAGGAGGTAGAGAACGACCACGTGGTCGCCATCGACCACGACGAGACGATCACCATCAAGAACGACCAGACCACCACGGTCAAGCACGACCAGACGCTCACCGTCGACAACGACCAGACCGAAACGGTGAAGAGAAACCGCAGCGTCACCGTGCAGAACGACGACACGCTCAAGGTCAGCAACAACGGCTCCACCAGCATCGGCCAGAAGTTCAAGCTCGACGCGGGCACCGAGATCGAGCTGGTCTGCGGCGCTTCCAGCATCAAGCTGACGAGCTCGGGCGATGTCGAGATCAAGGGCGTCAACATCAAGGTCACCGGCGACGCGACGATAAAAATGGCCGGCCAGGCCTCGGTGGACATCGGCGGTGGGGCCAGCGTGAAGGTGCACTCGGACGGGATGATGAACGTGGAGGGCGGTGCGATGACCACGGTGAAGGGGGCGATGCTTCAGCTCACCGGCGACGGTATGGCGAAGCTCGGTGGCGGCATCACGATGATCGGTTGAGGGGGAGTCATGTCCACGATCATGCAAGCATCGATGCAGATGGGCCTGTCGCCCGAGGCCACCGCCTGTCTGCGCCCGGACATGACGCCGCAGGCGGCGGTGCAGTCGTTGCTGGATGCAGGCGCCATGCCGGACGCGGTGAAGTTGTTGGCGCGGCTGTTGCCCAAGCGGTACGCAGTGGCTTGGCTGTGCCAGTGTGCGCGTGACCAGCCGCTGGAACTGGAAGACAAGGCCGGCGCCTCGCTGGCAGAGAAGTGGGTGCGCGAGCCCACCGAAAGCAACCGCCGCGCGGCCTTCGAATTCGCCAATTCCGGCGGCTACAAATCGCTGGGCGCTTGGCTTGCCGCGGCGGCTGGCTGGTCGGGCGGAAGCCTGGCGCCATCCGCGCAGGAAACCCCGGTGCCGCCGCCGGAACATCTCACCGCCTGCGCCACGGTGGCGGCGGTCAACCTGATGGCCGCGCTGGTGGCCGAACGCTTCGCGGCACGCCGCGCGGAGTTCGTCGCCCGTGCCCTCAGCCTGCTCGGCACCGGCGACGCCGCTGCGGGCGCTAGCGGAGCGTAGGCGTGTCGATGCAGTCACTGACATTGGCGGTCCTTGGCCAGCAGGCCACACAGTTCGGCAGCCGCAGCCAGAAATCCTTCGAGGGCATCGGCGGCAGCGTGGGCCGTTCGGAGGACTGCGACTGGGTGTTGGCCGCGCCAGGAGTTTCGCGCATCCACGCCATGGTGCGCTGCCTCAACGGGATCTATTTCATCGAAGATCGCAGCACCAACGGCATGTTGCTCAACGGCGCGCCGCTGGCCAAGGGCGAGCCCGCCGCGCTCAAGCACGGCGACCGTCTGCAGATCGACACGTTCGAGATTTCCGTGCAGGTGCAGGCGCCCGCGGCGTCCGAGCCGGCGCCGGCCGCCGCGCCGGCACCGCTGGCCGGCGATCCCTTGGCGGACTTCGGCTTGTCCGATCTGCTGGCTCCGCTGGGCGCACCGGCCGCGGCCGCCGGCCCCAGCCTGATACCCGATGCGGCGGGCGCGATCAGCGGTGACCTCGATCCGCTGAGCTTCCTTGATGCCCCTTATGCGTCGCCGGCCGCGGCGCCCGCCCCCTTGCCGGCGGAGCCGATTCCGAGCTGGAACCACAGCGCGGGCATGGCCGACCACTTCCGCCCGCCGATCACCGACGTGCAGCGCCAGGCGCAGGTGCTGCCGGAAAACTGGGATCTGACGATGGGCGACTTCGCGCCCCCGCCGGCAGCTCCCGCCGCGCCGCCGGTGGCACCGATTCCCGCTCCGACGGCCTCCGCGTTCACTGCGACCGCCGCGGCGCCTATGGCGGTCAGCGGACTGCCACCAGAGCTGGAGCAGATCCTGCACGTGGTGGCCGACGGTGTGATGGAAGTGCTGCGCGCGCGTGCCGAGATCAAGAACACCTTCCGCCTGCCGGTGACCATCATCCAGCGTTCGGAAAACAACCCGCTGAAGTTCGCGCCCACCCCGGACGAGGCGATCCAGCGCATCCTTGCGCCAAACGGACCGGCTTTCCTGTCCGGCAGCGCCGCGTTCCAGGATGCCTTCGAGGACATCCGCTGCCACCAGATGGCGATGCTGGCCGGCGTGCGTGCGGCGTTCGAATCGTTGCTGGTGCACTTCAATCCCGACCGCTTCGAGCACGAGGCCGACGGTGGTGCCAAGCGCGCGGCTTTCGGCGGCAAGGGCCGCTACTGGGACCGCTATCGCGAGCACTTCGAAGAGCTGATGGGCAACCCCGACGAATGCTTCCGCCGCCTCTTCGGCGACGAGTTTGCGCGGGCCTATGAGGAACAACTGGCGCGGCTGAAATCGGCGCTGCGGGCAGGTCCGGCGCGACGCCCGTAACCCGCGGGCCGGCGAGTACAACGACAAGCGAGCGAACGCATGACGCAGAACAACAAGGTGGTTTGGAGCGAGGGCCTGTTCCTCCGGCCGCAACACCTGCAACAGCAGGAGCGCTATCTGGAGCGCTTCGTGGAACTGCGCGCAGGCAACCTGCGTCCGTACGCGTGGGGCTTCCACGAACTGGAGCTGGAGGCTGACTTGCTTGCCATCGGTAAGCTCGGCATCAAGCGGGCGCGCGGCATCTTTCCCGACGGCACGCCGTTCGCGATGCCCAGCGACGATCCGCTGCCGCCGCCGCTGGAGGTGGATGCGAACTGGCGCGACCAGACCGTGTACCTCACGTTGCCGCTGCGCTCGCCCACCCAACCCGACAGCGGGCGGCCCGAGGCGCCGGCGGAGAAGCTGTTCCGCTTCCGCGTGCGCGAGGCCGAGGTGCGCGACGCCTCCGGCAGTACGGACGGCACGACGCCGCTGGAAGTGGGGGGTATGAGTAGCCGCCTGCTGCCGCAGTCGCAGCCGATGGAAGGGCTCACCCGTATCCCTTTGGCGCGCATCGTGGAGTGCCGTACCGACCGTCGCGTGATGCTCGACGACGCCTTCATGCCCACCGGCCTCTGCACGCAGGCGGTGCCTCGTTTGGTCACCTTCCTCACCGAGTTGCTGGGCCTGCTGCACCAGCGCGGCGAGGCGCTGGCGAGCCGCGTGGCGCTAACCGATCGCGGTGGCGCGGCGGAAATCGCGGACTTCCTGCTGCTGCAGGTGGTGAACCGTTGCCAGCCGCTGGTCGCGCATCTGGCCGAGGCGCCCTTGCTGCATCCCGAGGAGCTTTACCGCACGCTGGTGTCGATGGCGGGCGAACTGGCTACCTTCACTGCGCCGGGCAAGCGCCCCTCCGCGCTGCCACCGTACCGCCACGAGGCCCTGCGCGAGAGCTTCGAGCCGCTGATCGCCGCGCTGCGTGCCAGCCTTAGCGCAGTGATGGAGCAGACGGCCACGCCGATCCCGCTGCAGGAGCGCAAGTTCGGCGTGTGGGTGGCGGTGGTACCGGACCTCACCCTGCTCGACAACGCCGCGTTCGTGCTGGCCGCCAAGGCCGATGTGAAATCCGAGGAACTGCGCCGGCAGTTGCCCGCACAGTCGAAGATCGGCCCGGTGGAGAAGATCCGCGACCTGGTGAACCTGCAGTTGCCGGGTATCCCGGTGTCGCCGATGCCGGTGGCGCCGCGGCAGATTCCGTACAACGCCGGCTATCTGTATTTCGAATTCGACCGCCATGCGGCGATGTGGCGCGAGCTGAAGACCTCCGGTGGCATCGCGTTCCATTTCGGTAGCGGTTTCGCAGGGCTGGACCTGCAGCTCTGGGCGATCAGGGGAGGCTGAGGTCATGAACACGCCCAAAGGGCCTTACGACGACGATGCGATGCGCGATGCCACGGTGGTACGTCCACGCGGCGGTGCGCCCGCGGCAACGCCGGCGCCTGCCCAGGCGCCGTATGCACCGACACCGGCCGCCCCTGCGGCCTACGCTCCCGCGCCGGCAGTTGCCCCGCGTGCGGCGTCGGCCGCGCCGGCCGAGATCAGCGCCTTCCTCGGCGGCGGCATGAACCCGCTGGTGCAGGCGGCCAGCCCGCTGCTGTTGCTCTCGGTGCAACTGCGCCACAGCGCCACGCCGCCCGACGCGACCCGTCTGCGCGAGCAGACGGTCTCCCAGGTGCGCCAGTTCGAGGCGCACGCGCAACAGGCCAACATCCCGCAGCAGACCGCGCTGGCCGCGCGTTACGTGTTGTGCGCGATGCTGGACGAAGCCGTACTCAACTCGCCCTGGGGCGAGCAGAGCGGCTGGGCGCAGCAGACCCTGCTGGTGGTGTTCCACGGCGAGTCCTACGGCGGCGCGAAATTCTTCCAGATCCTCGAGCGTTTGAGCGCGGATTTCTCCAGGCACCTCGACCTGATCGAGCTGATGTACATCTGCCTTGCGCTGGGCTTCGGCGGGCGCTACCTGATCGAGGCGGGCGGCCGCGCCAAGCTGGCCGATATCCAGGAGGATCTGTACCGTCGCATCCGCGCGCAGCGCGCGCCGGCGGCGCAGGAGTTGGCGCCGCATTGGCGAGGCATCCAGGACAAGCGCAATCCGCTGATCCGCTACGTCCCGCTATGGGTGATCGTGGCTGCGGCAGCCTGCGTGCTGCTGGGTTCGTTCGTGTATTTCCATGCGCGGCTGAACACGCTGTCCGCCCCTATCAGCGCGCGTCTGGCGCAGGTCGGCTTGGAGAGTGCCACGCCGCCCGCGGCGCAGCAGCTCGACCAGGCCCACCCGCCACCCGCGCATCCCACGCTGAAGCAACTGCTGTCGCCGGAAGAGCAGGCCGGGCAGTTGGTGATCATCGAGCAGGGCAACGGCCGCGAGCTGGTGCGTCTGTCCGCCAACGGCATGTTCGCATCCGGCGGCGTGGATGTGGCCGATGCCGAACTGCCGCTGCTGCACAAGATCACCGCGGCGCTGAACCAGGTGCCGGGACGGGTGATCGTGGTGGGGCATACCGATGACCAGCCGATCCACTCCCTGAAGTTCAAGGACAACTTCGCGCTCTCCACGGCCCGCGCAAACGCGGTGCTCAAGGTACTGAGCGAGGGTCTGGACAATCCGGGCCGGCTCGAAGCCAGCGGCGCGGGGGATTCCCAGCCCATCGCGCTGCCGCCGAACCTGCCGGCCAACCGTGCGCGCAACCGGCGCGTGGAACTGATGTACATCCCCGAGGGTTGAGCCTGTGGCCAAGTTTCTCAGCGTGTTGAAAAGCGGCTGGTTCATCACCCTGGTCGGCATCCTGCTGCTGGCGGTGCTGATCTGGCTGGGTGGCCCTTACCTCGGTTTCGGCTCCTCGCAGCCGCTCACCAGCGTGGCCGCGCGTCTGCTGCTGATCGTATTGATCGTGGTGATCTGGCTGGTGATCCTGCAGGTACGTGCATGGCGTGCGCGCGGCAAGGCGCAGCAGATGTCCGGCGAACTGGCCGGGCAGGGCGTGTCAGCCGATGACCGCAGCACGGCCGAGCGCAGCCAGTTGCAGGCGCGCTTCCAGGAGGCAGTGGACACCCTGCGCAAGTCGCGCCGTGGCGGCAACCTCTACGCGTTGCCGTGGTATGTGGTGATCGGCCCACCGGGTTCGGGCAAGAGCACCCTTTTGCAGAATTCCGGGCTCAACTTCCCGCTGTCCGAGCGTTTCGGCAAGGAGGCCCTGCGCGGCGTGGGCGGCACCCGCAACTGTGACTGGTGGTTCACCGACGAGGCGGTGTTCCTCGATACCGCCGGCCGCTACACCCTGCAGGATTCCGACCGCGACGCCGACGCGTCGGCCTGGGCCGAGTTCCTCAAGCTGCTGCGCAAGTACCGCAAGCGCCGGCCGATCAACGGCGTGGTGATCGCGATGAGCATGTCCGATCTGCTCACGCTGGACGAGGCGGGGCTGGCCGAGCATATCCAGGCAATCCGTCGCCGGCTGGAGGAGCTGGCCACGCACCTGCGCATCGGCGTGCCGGTGTACCTGAGCTTCACCAAGTGCGATCTGGTCGCGGGTTTCGGCGAATTCTTCGACGACCTCAACCCGGAGATGCGTAGCCAAGTCTGGGGCTTCTCGTTTCCGATCGACGCCACCATGGACGGCAGCGCGGCCAAACGCTTCGGCGAAGAGTTCGACCTGCTGCTGCGCCAGCTCGACACGCGCATCCTCGACCGTCTGCATGCCGAGCGTGACCGCAACCGGCGGGCGGCCATCCTCGCGTTTCCGCAGCAGCTTTCCGCGTTGCGCGAGATCGCCAAGCGCTTTGTGGAAGGGGTATTCACCGGCCACGCCTACGCGGCACCGCCGCTTCTGCGCGGCGTCTACCTCACCTCGGGCACGCAGGAAGGCACGCCGATCGATCGCATGATGGGCGCGGTGGCGCGTACCTTCGGGGTGAGCGCGGAGCAACTGCATACGCCTGGCGCGCAGCGGCGCACCTTCTTCGTCGAGCGGCTGCTCAAGGACGTGCTGTTCGGCGAGTCTGGCTTTGCCGGGACCAATCCCGCACTGGAGCGTCAGAAGGTGCTGCTGCAGGTGGCCTCCTATGCCGGCGTGCTGCTGCTGACGGTGCTGTTGGTGGTGGGGTTCTTCACCAGCTTCGGCCACAACCGTGCTTACCTTGCCCAGGTGCAGAGTGCGTTGCAGGCATATCCGTTACAGAGCGACGTGGATACGGCCACCACGCAGAAGGAGTATTTCGCCCGCGTGCTGGCGCGGCTGGAAGGCCTGTCCGCCGTGCAGGAAGCGGCGAACAAGTATCAGGGCGCCGTGCCGTTTGGCATGCGGTTCGGCCTATACCAGGGCAGCGAGGTGGGTGAAGAGGTGAATGACGCTTACCTGCGCGAACTCAACGGCCTGCTGTTGCCCGGCGTGGCCGCGCAGTTCCGCAGCGGGCTGACCAGTAATGCCGGCGATCCGCAGGCGCTGTACTACTACCTCAAGGGCTACCTGATGCTGGGTGAGCCCAAGCACCAGAATGCCGACGAACTGGAAGCGCTCACCAACATCGAGTGGCGCAAGGTGTTCCCGGGCGACGCGGTGCTGCAGCAGGCCCTGTCCAAGCACTTTGGTGCGCTGGTGGCCGAACCGGGCCGACTGCGCGCGCTGAGCCTGGATCCCACTCTGGTGGAGCAGGCACGCAGCACGTTGCGCACGGCCGATCTCCCCACCCTGATTTACGGCAACCTCAAGCTCGGCGCCGCCAGTTCGAACTTTCCGCCGCTGCAACTGGACAAGGCGCTGGGCCTGCTCGGCAACGTCTTCCTGCGCAAGAGCGGCGCAGCGCTCTCCGAGCCGATTCCTGCCTTGTACACGCAGCCGATGTTCCAGTACGAGGCGACCAAGGGCGTGGCGCAGGCGGTAGACCAGTTCGCCAAGGATGACTGGGTGTTTGGCGCCACCGCGATCGACTCGCTGCAGAGGGCACGTCTGACGCAGCAGGTGATCGCGCTGTATGAGCAGGACTACATCAAGACTTGGGACGGCCTGCTCGCCGACCTCGAGCTGCAGCCGGTCACCAGCATCCAGGACGCCAGCGCGATCGCCGCCAAGCTGTCCAGCCCCAGTTCACCGCTGAAGGCACTGCTTAACGTCGTGCGCGACAACACCAGCGACATGATGAAGGCACCGCCGCAAAGCGGCGAGGACAAGGCGTTGGCCGGTGCGCAGCAGGCGGCGCAGAAGAAGGCCGAGCAGAAGCTCACCCAGAACGCGTTGGCCCGTGCACTGGCTTCGGCGGGCGGCGGCGCTGCCGCACCGGTGGAGCAGCAGCCGGGTGCCGCGATCACCGCGCACTTTGCCACCCTGGACCAATTGAGCGCGGGCGCGCCGGGCGCGGCGCCGATCGACCAGACGCTGCAGGTGCTCGACCAGCTGAGCAAGACGCTGCTGACCATGACCGATTTCAGCAACGCCGCCGGTCAGCCGAATCCGCAGTTGTTGCTGGCCCAGCAACAGGCGGCGCAGTTGCCGCCTCCGGTCTCCGGCTGGGTCGCCTCGCTAACCGGCAAGAGCGAATCGCTGGTGGCCAGCGGCACCAAGGGAGCACTGGGCGACCAGTTCCAGCAGGCGGTGGGCAAGGACTGCGCCAGCTTCGTACGTGGGCGCTACCCGTTCTCGCCAGACAGTCGCACCGACATCCCGCTGCAGAACTTCGGAGAGCTGTTCGGCAACGGTGGCAGCTTCGACACATTCAACAAGCAGACGCTGGCCAAGCTGGTGGACGCCAGCGGCAGCACCTGGCAATGGAAGACCGGCCCCGGCGCGGTTGCCGGCCCGCCAGGACTGCTGGCGCAGGCGCAGATGGCCGATGACATCCGGCAGATGTATTTCCGTGCTGGCAACGTGCCCGAGGTGGACTTCACCGTGATGGCCCCGCAGCTGGATGCCGGCATTGCCAAGCTGGAATTCGATGTGGACGGCCAGAAGTTCAGCTACCAGCCCGGCAACGCGAGCAGCATGGCGATGAAGTGGCCGGGGCCGCAGCCGGGGCATGTCACGGTGTCGGCATGGGACGCTTCGGGCACGTTGCTGAGCACCTTCGACTACCAGGGCGACTGGGCGTTCTTTCGCGCGTTGCAGGCGGCGCACCTGCAGAAGCAGTCGGATTTACGCTTCCTCGCGACATTCAACTTCGGCGGGCGCGTGGCCAAGCTGGTGATCCAGGCCGGCAACCTGAAGAACCCGTTCCTCAATACCGAAGTGCAACGTTTCCGGTGCGGGGGGTAGGCGCATGCCGAATCCGACGGGGGTGGGATTCTTTGGCAAGCTTCCCGGTACCGGGGATTTCGTGCAGCGGCGGTTGCCGGCTTCGTTCGTGGCTGTCTGGGATCGCCATTTCGAGCAGGCGGTAAGCACCAGCCGGTCGCGCCTGGGCGATGACTGGACGCAAGCGTGGCGCGATGCGCCGGTGTGGCGCTTCGTGCTGGCGCCGGGCATCTGCGGAGAGCCGGCCTGGGCCGGCGTCACCGGCACGGCCACCGACCGGGTGGGGCGTTGCTTTCCCATGGCCATCGTGGCGCCGCTGGCCGATGCCGGCGCCGTCGCCGCGTCTTTACGCAACGAGGCCTGGTTCGCCGCTGCCGAACGTGTGCACCGCGACGGGCAGGCGGGTGGCGAAGGCGTCGAGGCCTTTGACGCGCGTGTCGTCGCGCTGACCGATCCGCTGACCCCGGTCTCCACGTCGCGCGCACAGGCGCCCTCGCAGGACTGGTGCTCGGCCAGCCTGTGGCGCCTGCCGCTGACGCTGACGCTGATGGCCGATGCGGACATGCTTGGCGGCCTGTGGACCGGGCTGCCGCCCGGCCATGCACTTTGGTGGACGCTGGGTGCGCCGCGCATGGCGGCCAGCGTGCTGGTGACGCGCGGCCTGCCCGAACCGTCCGCATACGCGGGCATGCTCGACGCCGCGTATGCCGACCTGCCGCGTGCTCACGCCACGCCGCCGGCGGCGGCATACGCATCCTCCTCGGAACCGCCTCCGACGCCGGTGCGCCTTCCCGACGACCTCTCCGAGTTGTTCGCTGACCTGGCGCCACGCCTCGATACCATCGCGCCGCCGGCGAATGCACCGGAAGCCGCGGAAATCACCCAGCGTGCCGTCGACGTGGGCGGCGCGCGCGTGCTGCATCGCTACGACTGCGCGTTGACGATGGTGGTGGCCGACGATGGGGCACCCGATCCGCGCCGCCAAGCTGCCGCCGCGGTGAGCGAACTGATCGAGCGCTTCGTGCCCAGCGATTTCGTTGCCGGCATGCAGGCGCTGCGCACGCGCCTGCTGGTGCTTCATCCGCGTTTGCGCCAACTCGCCGCTGAGCACGCCGAACCGGTGCAGGAAGACGGCGCAGTGATCGCCGTGCGCGTCACCGGACGCTGGGCCGACCTGTTGCGCGTGGGGACCGCCCATGCGTGGCATTGGCGGTCCGGGCAGTTGCGTGCGGTGTTCGCCCAGGGCGAGCCGCTGACCGACGAGGCGGGACTGGGGGGCGAACTGGACGATCTGCTGTTCAGCCGCACCTCGCCGGTCGCGCCGGGACTGGGGGCGGCGGTGCAACCGATCTGCGACGAGGTCGTCTGCGAGATCGAGCCCGGCGACCGACTGCTGCTGCTGGCCACCCGCAAGCTCGCGGAATTGCCGCCACCGCTGTTGTCAGCCGCGTTGGCCCTGCCGTCGCCGGATGCTGCGTGCGCGCATATTGCCGCCGGCGCCAGGCTGGGAACCCATGCGTCAGGCTGGCCGCTGGCCGTGATCGAGGTGCAGCCATGACCCTGCATTACCAGTCCGCCGGCCGCACTGAGACCGGCAAGGTGCGCCGCCACAACGAGGATTCGATCCTGATGCGCGATGACGTCGGCCTGTGGGTGGTTGCCGATGGCCTCGGCGGCCATGCGGCGGGCGACTATGCCAGCCAGATGATCGTCGAGCGTCTTGGCCGCGTGCCGCGCAACGGCAGCGTGTTCGACTTCATCGAGTCCATCGAAGACAGCCTGCAGCAGACCAACGCTGACCTGGTGGCCACCGCATTGGAGCGCGGCAGCGACATCATCGGCTCCACCGTGGTGGTGCTGGTGCACGACAAGGACTTCATGCTGTGCGGCTGGGTGGGCGACAGCCGCGCCTATTGCAACGAGGGTGGGCGACTGCACCAGATCACCCGCGACCACGTGCACGGTACCAAGGATGACGTCACCCAGTTTGGTGGGGCGGTGCCGCAGCCCGGCGCGGGCGTACTTAGCCGCGCGGTGGGCGCCGAGGAGCGCTTGTTCATGGATTGGGTGGTGGCCGGCAACCAGCCCGGTACGCAATTCCTTCTGTGTTCCGATGGCATCAACAAGGAACTGGCCGACGACGAGCTCGACCTCGAGTGCAGTCGCCATCCTCAACCACAGGCCCTGCTGACGCGCCTGTTCGACCTGTCGCTGCAACGCGCCGCCCGCGACAACATTTCCGCCGTGATCGTGCGCCTCCAGGACTGACCAGAATCCTTTCATGACCTCTCTTGCCGAACTGATCGCCGACTACGAAGCCAAGCGGATCACGCTGCCTGGATTGTTCGAAGCGCTCGCCGCGCGCGGTGACCTGCCCGACGACACCGTGCGCGAAGAGCACGCCCTGCTGGATGCGATGGTGGCCGACGGTCGCCTTGAGCCGATGCTGGCGCGCGCACTGGGCGCAAAGTTGCGCAGCCTGCATCCGTCCGCCGTGCCATCCGCCGAGGTACCGGCTGCGACGCCGGCGCCCGACGACGACGTGACCCGGGTGCGCGTGGGAACGAAGCCACCTGCCGATGGTGATCTGACCATGGTGCAGCCGGCCTCGCGTCCGCCCGCGCCATCGGGCGAAGCCGACGCCACCGTGGTGTCGCCCGCATCGTACCGGCCTTCGTCGGACGCGCCGGTACCCACCGACGTCACCGGTACCGGCACCCAGGGCACGGCGTCCAGCAGCTTCAACCGCTCCAGCTGGGAAAAGGTGGCCGAGGCCGAAGGGGGCGACTACGCCAGCGTGGGCATGCTGCTCAAGGGGCGCTTCCTGCTCGAACGCGAAATCGGCCGCGGCGGCATGGGCGTGGTCTATGTCGCCCGCGACGAACGCAAGGTGGAGGCGCGCGACCGCGATCCCTACGTCGCGGTGAAAGTGCTGAACGACGAGTTCCGCCGCCACCCCGATTCGCTAATCGCGCTGCAGCGCGAATCGCGCCGTGCGCAGTTGTTGGCGCACGACAACATCGTGCGCGTGTACGACTTTGACAAGGACCGCACCATCGTCTTCATGACGATGGAGTACATCGACGGTACGGACTTGCGCACGTTGATCCGCGAGCGCGCCTACAACGGCATGCCGCTGGCGCAGGCGCGTCCGCTGATCGAAGGCATGGCCTGGGCACTGAAGCGCGCGCACTCGGCTGGCATCGTGCACTCCGACTTCAAGCCGGGCAATGTCATGGTCACGCGCGACGGCGTGCCCAAGGTGTTCGATTTCGGCATCGCTCGTGCCGGTAAGCACCTGAGCGAAGCCGTCGGCGAAGAGACCGTGTTCGACGCCGGTACGCTGGGTGCGCTCACGCCGGCCTACGCCAGCCTGGAGATGATCCAGGGCAAGGAGCCTTCGCCTTCCGACGACATCTACGCGCTGGGCTGCGTCACCTTCGAGCTGCTCACGGGCAAGCACCCGTTCGATAAAGTCAGTGCCGAGGTGGCGATGAAGGAGGGCCGCAAGCCGCCGCCGGTGCCGGGCCTGACCAAGCGTCAGTACAAGACATTGTGCGACGCCGTGGCCTTCCAGGGCGAGCAGCGCCTGAAAAACGCCAGCGAGCTGATCGAGGGCCTGCGCGACATCAGCCTGCGCGAACGGCTGGTGCCGTTGCTCGGTTATGGCGCGGTCGCCGTCGCGGTTGCCGCCGGCGGTACGTGGGGAACTCTCAGCTACCTGCACAGCCATCACATCGCTCGCGTCATCGCGCGTTTCGCGCCCACCGATGCCCACCACTACACCAGCGAAAACGAGGCGATCAAGGCGTTGGACAGCCTCAGTGAGGATGATCGCAGCCGGTTGGTGCTGAACCAGGGCGAGGCGATCCAGAATTTTCTGCTGGCGCGTATCGACGCCTACTGGAACCCCGCACAGGGCCGTTACGACTTCGCCGGTGCGCAGCACGTGTTCGCGCTGCGCGACCAGCTCAAGCTGTATTCGCCCACGCTGGACGCGCGGCGCACCGAGGTCACCGAGCAGAAGAACGACCTGCTGAATTCGCTGGACACCGAGTTGTCGAAGCGCATCGCCGCCGGTGCGATCTTCGAGAACCAGCCCGACAGCGCGGTGGAGACGCTGGACCGCATCCGTGCCATCGACCCGCACAGCGCGCTGTTGCACAACGCCGAGCTGGAACTGAAGTACGACATCGCGATCGGCCAATCGATCGGCGCCGGCCATGTCGACGAGGCAAGCAAGCAATTGGCGCTGGCGACGCGCCTGTTCCCGAACTCGTCGCGTCTCAAGCAGCGTGCCGCGCAACTGGCCGCGTTGGCGGCGACGGTCGCCCCCGCGGCGCCGGCGCCCGCCGTAGCGCTGCAGAGCGTACCGCAGGCGCGCCGTGCGCTGGCCGCGTTGGTGGCTGCGCCGTCGACCAGTGCGCAGTGGCAGCAGTCGGTGTCCGCCGCCCTGGCCGCGTTGCACGACGATCAGTCGCCCGAAACGCGCAAGCTGGTTGACGCGCTGGGTACCGCCATCGCGGACGTGGCCGTGCAGCAGACCGATGCCATGCACCTGCCGCAGGATCTGGCACTGGTGAATTTCGGCCTGCACTACGCACCGAAGTCGGCACCGTTGCTGGCACAGCGCGACAAGCTTGCAGCGCTGCAAAGTCAGGCGCAGGCTGAACTGGACCAGGAGGCTGCTACCGCCGAAGTGGAGTCGCGGATCGAATCGCTGCGCCGCGCTGCCGCGGCCGACGACAGCGCCAAGGCGCTGGAATCGCTGGCTCGCATCCGCACCCTGCAGCCGACCAATCCGTTCCTTGCCAAGGAGGGGCCGCAACTGGTGGCGCAGGCCTACCTTGGCCAGGCCGATGCCCAGTTCCAGCATGGTCGGTACACCGCCGCGTCGACCCTTTTGGCGCAGGCGCAGAAGGACCTGGGCAACCGCGGCGACCTGCGCAACGCGCAGGCCCGCTATGACCTGGCCGCTGCCCTGCTGAAGGCGAATGGTCACCCGCTGGCCGACGCCGACTACCAGCGCCTGCGTGGGCAGTTGGCTGCCGCGCGCAAGGCCGACGCGCAAGGCCTGGCCAATCTGGAGTCCGAGCTCAAGCAGCACGGCCGTTTGCCGCAAGGCAGCCTTTCCAGCCTACTCGACAGCCTGAAGCCGAGCACCACCAGTGCCACGGGTGCACCCGCCGCGCC